>BQMV01000025.1 GCA_022181005.1 Anaerolineaceae bacterium
TATGCCGCTAACGCTGTATATAGCCATAAGACGCCTACTAAAAAAATAGAAACGACTCGAATATAGCCTTTTAGCGCGAGTAGAAAAAGACCGATATTAATTATTTCGCTGGAAACGGCGAACGTCAGTGCGGCATTGAGGTTTGCCGGTTTTTGAAGATAGGTAAAGACGGTGTAGATCGGGGGTGCGAGAAATAAGAACAGCAAAATATAGTGAAGGATGTGCGCCCTGAGCGCGCCTTCACTATTGTTGAGTGGAGATGGGAGCAACCAGCGCTGAATGATGCGCATCGTCATTAATGGATAAATTCGCCGTCAGATTCTCAAGTATAGCGCCGATGGATGCGCCGCCGGCCGCTATTCTCTGTTATAATTTTTCTACAAGTTTGTAAACTCATTTCGGAGGATACATCATGGAAATTACGCATCAGGAATTCAAGCGCTGTGATTTATTTAAGCTCATCGGGCGGATAGACAGCGCCACCGCCCCCCAATTTGCAAAAGCCCTTGAAAAGGCTGTGGGGAGCGGCAAGTATAAGCTAGTGTTGGATATGAGCGAATTGGAGTACATGTCTAGCGCAGGTTTTCGCGCTCTGTTAGCCGCTCAGCGCGCCGCGAAGAAATATAATCGCGGCGAGGTGACGCTTGCCTCCATGCCTGATCGTATTCATGAGGCGTTCGATCTGGCTGGTTTTACTGAACTGTTTAAAATCTTTGACGATCCTCTTCAGGCGGTGGGGCATTTCTAAGGCGATCTCGCAGTGACTCGCATTGATCGAAGATATAAAAGTGGAAGCCGCTTCCGGCGCCGCTGAAAGCGGCTTTTAATCTAGCGTAGTTTATGCAAACATTACGCTTCCCCGCAAGATTCGATTATCTTGATGAAATCCGTGAATTTGTAGGCAATAGTGCGCGTCAAAACGGCTTTGATGGTAAAGATGTATACAATATTCAGCTTGCCGCCGATGAAGCCGCCTCAAATATTATCGAACACGCCTACAAAGGCAAAGCCGACGGCGAAATACAAATCTCCTGCGGTCTGGAAGCGGAGCGGTTTGCCGTCGTTCTTGTAGATTACGGCAAATCTTTCGACCCATCTCACGCGCCGTTGCCGAATTTAAGCGCCGATCTTGCCAAGCGGAGGATCGGCGGCTTGGGAATTTTCCTGATCTATAAATTGATGGATGAGGTATATTACCAATCAAATCCAGATAAAAGCAACACGCTTACGCTGGTGAAGCGGAGAGCATAGAGCGTATGGCGGCGAAACTATCTGTGTGGCGCGAACTTGCCGTGTTGAGCGAACAACTGATTGACGGCGCGCCGTTGTCTGTGCAGCGCGATCGCATTATAGCGACGGCTTCGCGCCTGCTTCAGAGCGATGTAGAACTCTGGCTTGATGAAAATTTATTTCGCTTACCCGACGCGCGACAGGAAACGATATTTCCTCCCATGCCCGAATCCCCATTACTGGCACGCGCGCTGCAGGCGAAGGGCTTACGCCGCAGCCGTCAAACCGGTCAGGGGACGACAAGCCTGCGCCGGGCATGGGCGTCTATTCCGTTGAGAACGCACAAGATTACGCTGGGGGCAATTTTACTTGTGCGTCCGCAAGGACCTGCGTTTACGACAAATGAACTTGATCTTCTGGTTGGCTTGGCGGGCGTTATTGGAGTTAGCCTGCTGGCGTCGCGACGCGTCGCAGTAGAGGGATTTAGGCTCACTCAGTTGAACCTTGTCAGCGACGTCAGCGCGCAGATCGCTAATGTGTTAGATTTGAACGAATTAACCGAGCGCGTTACGCAGTTGATTCAGCGGACATTTCAATATTATTATGTCGCAATATTCACGCTTCAAGATAGGTCTGGAACTTTGCGCTTCCGGGCGAGCGCTGTAGCGCCGAAACGGGGGAGGCGCCGCGCTCATGTTGCGCTGGATGTGGAAATTGGGCAGGGGCTGATCGGGCAGGCGGCTGCGACCGGTGAGCGCGTCATCGTCCCCGACGTACGGAAGGATTCGCGCTATCGTTTCATTGACGCGCTCCCGAAAACGCGTTCCGAAGCGGTTATTCCGCTGAAGATCGAAGATCGCGTGCTAGGCATTCTGGATGTGCAAAGCGATCAGGCGGAAGCGTTCCATCCGAACGACTTGCTGGTTCTGAACGCCTTAGCGGATACCATTGCGCGCGCGGTGGAAGGGGCGCATTTATATCACGAACTGCAACGGCGCTCGGATCATCTTGCGCTGATTGCAGATGTGGGAAAGAGCGTGAGTTCTTCGCTCGAATTAAATACGCTGATGCAAAACGTTTCCGATCTCATTCAGCGTCGCATTAAGCAACCGCATGTTTATTTATTTACAGTGCATAAGAATCGCCGCATGATCGAATACCGCGCGGGAAGCGGAAAGCGCGGCGCGAGTTTGATCGGATATGCGGTTTCCATGGACGATAAAGGCATCATTCCATGGGCGGCGCGCGAAGAGAAAAGCGTCGTTGCTAACGACGTGCGTAAAGATAAGCGTTATGTTCCTTCGCCGCGTCCGCCGGAGGATACGAAGTCTGAGATTTGCGTGCCGTTGCTGTACGACGGCGAAGCGGTCGGATTGCTCGATGTTCAGTCGGATCGCTATAACGCGTTTACCTCTGAAGATCGTTTCATGCTTGAAGCGATCGCGGATCACATTGCGGTCGCCGTTCATAATGCCGCCTTATTCCGGTCCGAACAATGGCGGCGACAGGTCGCCGATAGTTTGCGCGAAGTGGCAGGGTTGATCTCGGCGGACGAAGATGTAGACGACGTCCTCGAGGTGATTCTGCTCGAGTTAGAGAAAAACCTGCCGGTAGATATTGCTGCCATTTGGCTGCTTGAAGACGATGAGTTGTATTTAGCGGCGAGTCGCAATTTCGATGAAGCGTTGCTGGAAAAAGCGCTGTAC
The DNA here is from genome assembly GCA_022181005.1 of Anaerolineaceae bacterium. Classification (GTDB taxonomy): domain Bacteria; phylum Chloroflexota; class Anaerolineae; order Anaerolineales; family Villigracilaceae; genus Defluviilinea. The sequence goes on from BQMV01000025.1 coordinate 2,937, forward strand.
GACTCTCCGATAGCCTATGCGGCGCTGATGCGCGTCATTGAGACTGAAGAAGCCGAAGTGCGCAAACCGACAGATGAGATGGGCGTTACCGGTTTAGCGGCAGAGTTTGGCTCAAACTACTCTGCCCTTGCCGTTCCGTTGCGCGTAGGAAAACATCCTTTTGGAGTGATTACTCTGGCGCATCGTTCGCCTGGCCGATACGGCAACGAAGCGCGCGCGTTGGCGATCACCTTTGCCAGTTATGCCGCCGTCGCCATTGAAAATACGCGACTCTATGATATCGCGCAAGAGCAGGCGTATGCGTCTGCGGCGTTGTTGCAAGTGGCAAAAGCGATTGTTAGTTTGAACGATCTCGATGAGATTCTTGACGCGGTTATTCGCATTATGCCCATCCTCGTAGGGATTCGACGCGTTGCGTTGTATCAATTCAATCCTGCCGGTGAGAAATTCTTACCTTCTCAGCAATACGGACTGAGCAAGGAAGACGAGGAAAAGTTTTGGGCGCGCTCGTTTGCGGTAAACGAGTTTGCCCTGCTGGATGCATGCCGCGATACGGGCGAGTTGCTTGCTGTGCCGCTGGAGGCTGAAAGCGGATTTGATCAGTGGCTGGCGGCTCATCCGCCGCAAGAATCGAACCTCAACGCCCCGAATGCGCTGCTGTTCGTTGTGCCTGTCGCGGTTAAGGACGCGTTATATGGCGCGATGCTGATCGAAGAGTCTTCTGGCGGATTACGCTTCCGTTCGCGGCGGTTGGAGATCGTTAACGGGATCGCGCAGCAAGCCGCGCTGGCGATTCAGAACGACCTGTTGCAGCGCGAGGTGGTGGAACGTGAACGCCTTGAGATCGAAGTGCAACTGGCTCGCCAAATTCAGCAGACATTCATTCCTGACTTGTTGCCGCAAGTAGAGGATTGGGAATTTGCGGCGCGCTGGAAGACGGCGCGGCAAGTGGGCGGAGATTTTTACGATGTGTTCGATCTGCCGAACAAGCGCGTCGGTTTGTTTATTGCCGATGTCGCCGATAAGGGCATGCCCGCCGCGCTTTTCATGGCTCTCACGCGCACCCTCGTTCGCGCCGCCGTAATGGAGATCGAGGCGCCCGCTGAGGCGTTGCGTCGCGTGAACGATCTACTCGTCCCTGATACCAAGCAGGGAATGTTTGTCACGGCAGTGTACGCCGTGCTGGATTTTGAAAAAAATGAATTAACCTATGTTAATGCGGGACACAACCCGCCGCTGTGGATAAAAAGCAACGGGAGCGCTTTTGAACGCTTGACGCGAACAGGCGTTGCGTTGGGCGCTTCTGGCGAGGCGCATTATGAGCAGCGCGTTATTCGACTCTCTCCTGATGACAGCGTGTTGTTCTATACCGACGGCTTGACCGAATCGTTCAACAACGATGGCGATCTTTACGGTGAAGCGCGCCTCACTGAGGCGATCCTTGCGAATCGCTGCTCTTCTGCGGCTCATTTGATGGATATGGTGGAAAAATCCCTGCTCGATTTTGCGCAGGACGTCCCTCCCGCCGACGACTTGACCATGCTGGCGGTGAGGAGGGCATAAATTTACAGAGATTTTACACCTCCGTCACACTCGCGTAACTTGCCCAATCTACAATCATCGTCGTAACCTTGAAAGGAGGCTTACGACGATGAAAATTTTATTCGAGAAAACAGTTTTACTTGCGAGCATCGCGGTTCTCGCTTCTCTTGGAGTGGCGAGTCAGCCGCTTGTCAGCGCATTCGCCGCAGGGCTGAGCGACCCATCCACCCCGCCGCGCGGCGAATTGACGGATGAACGTCTGGAAAAAATCTGGGCGCATCAACTCCAACTGTATGAAAAACTTGGCAAGACCGAAGACTTCATCGGCAAAACCCAGAAATTGATTGACCGCGCCTCAGAACACGGCAAGGATGTGTCCGCTGTCCAGTCCGCGCTGGATGCGTTTGTCGACGCAGTGGATGATGCGAAGCCGATTTATAAAAGCGGACAAGCGATTATTGATTCGCACGCGGGCTTCAACGCGGACGGGAAGGTCACCGATTTCGAACAAGCCAAAGAGACTGTCCATGCGATGGGCGAGAAGATGAAGGAGATCAAGAAAGCGATGGGCGGCACAGGCAAAGCCCTGCGCGACGCGATCTACGCCTTCCACAAAGCTAATCTACGCCCCGAGAAAACCCTCACGCCATAGCTTTCTTGCGACGTATCGGTCTAGGCGAAGCGAAGTCCCATCGTTGCGTTGAAGGCTCTTCGCTTTCGCTTATCAAACTTATGTCATATCAGGCGCAGGATATTTTCTAAAGGAGACCAGCTATGAAGCGTAGCACACTATCGTTCTTCTCGTCCCTCGTTATCGCCTCTCTCGCTTGTGGATTACCCGCGCCAGCGACTCAACTCTCAGCCGAGACTCAGCCCGCCGAGACAGCGACCAGCTCTGAGCCTGCCCTGAGCGCAGACGAAGGGTTGCAAAACGAAGCGGGCACAGCCGTCCTGCTCTTTGATATCGGAATGCACATCGAGCCGATGGGCGAGACGGCGCAAGGATTCCCGAGCGGCAAGAACGATTATCACAAGCCGCAGTTTTTCGAGGGACATGTGGAGGATATGCTGACCCTAGCCCAGATCGTCGAAGCGCACGGCGGACGCATGACGATTCAAGCGCAGAGTCCGTTCACGACGGTGGCGATTGAGTCGGGCAACCCGATTCTCGCCGATCTCGCCGCGCGCGGACACGAAATCGCTTTGCACTTTCACGAAGACGCGCATCTCGGGAAAAACCCCGAACCGCTTTCGATTCAGCAATGGTGCGATGTGATGAAGGAAGAGATCGGTTACATTACACAGGCAAGCGGCGTGGCAGACATCCGTTATTGGAGCGGCGGCAATTTGTATCCGAATTTATACGAAGCCGCCGAATGCGCGGGCTTGGATGTGAACAGCGATTGGAAGAGTCCCGCTACGCAGTCCACCGACATGTCGCTTATCGGCGTGAACCCCTGGCGTCCCGCAGGCGGAACCGACGGCGCGGACTTCACGCTTTTCACGCAACACGACCCAAACGGCGCAATCGTCTTCCTGCCCGAAGGTCAATACGATAAAGAAAATTTCGCGTCCATGCGCCGAAGCGAAGACGCGGGCGGAGACGAAGCCTATTTTGAATTCCTCAAAGAGAGTCTCTACGCCTCGCTCTCAGCCGCGCAAGCGGGCAAGGTCAACGTCTTTCATTTCACTGTTCACCCTGGCGAATTTCTCGGCGACCCGCAAGACCCCTTCGGCGTGATCGAACGCTTCCTCACCGAAGTCGTTGATCCCCTCGTCGTCAGCGGACAGGTCCAATGGGCGACGTATTCTCAAATGGCGGATGCGTACGCCGCGCAACCGTAGCGCAAAATTCATTTTGCGTTTTGCAAGGACAAAATAAATTTTGTCTTACGAAGGAATTCCACATGAAAAAGATTTTCCCCGCCTTAGCCTTTCTCTCCCTCTTGACCTCCGCCTGTGCCCCAACAACGCCTCTTCCTCCGCCTCAGCCTGATTCAGTTTCCCCAACCGAATCTCCCGCCGACTCTTCGGAAGATATTGTAGAAATGGCGAAGTAGCGTGCCGCAAAGCCGTGTACCGCAAAGTTCACTTTGCGAATCAAGCGCAAAATGAATTTTGCGGTGCAAAAAATTCGCTTTGCGAGTTACCAGCGGCTGGATATTTTTCAGAGAAACACAAAGGCAAAGTTAACTTTGCCGCACAGGAGCGCTCGATGAAACGATTATTTTTATTTATCACGTTATTGGTTGTCGCCTCAATAGCTTGCAATGCGAGTCAGAGTCAGCCGTCGGCGGCGACTCAGCCCGTAGAAACAGCGACCAGTCCTACGCCTGCCCTGAGCGCAGACGAAGGGTCGCAGAATGAAGCGGGAACTTCATCCAGCGCATTTGACTCGTCCAAACTTGGCACGGTCGAAAGCGATGTCACATATTGCACGGTGGACGGAGTCGCGTTGAAGATGGATGTGTATTATCCGTTTGAAAATCGTGAGCGTTTTGCCGCGACGATGTTTGTGCATGGCGGCGGGTGGAGAAAAGGCGATAAATCTGGAGGGGCGGGCGAGATGGAATTTGCCGAATTGCAGCAGGCTGGCTTTTTGGTCGTGTCAGTGAATTATCGCCTCGCGCCTGAATATGAATTCCCTGCGATGATCGAAGACGTGAAGTGCGCCGTGCGTTCGTTGCGCGCTCATGCCGACGAATACAATCTCGACCCGAATCGCATCGGTGTGTTTGGCAGCAGCGCGGGCGGACATTTGGTTGCCATGCTCGGCACAACCGATGAAAGCGCGGGTTTCGATGTGGGCGAGTATCTCGATCAATCCAGCCGCGTGCAGGCGGTGGTGGATATGTTTGGTCCCGTAGATTTGACCGCCGCTGTTGCCACTGATTCTGAAACTGTCCAAAATGCGTTCGGCAGTTTTGACCTCGCCCTCGCCAGCCCAGTGACGTATGTGAGCGCCGACGATCCTCCGTTTTTGATTTTGCACGGCGAAGAAGATGCGCTGGTGCCGATCGCGCAATCGGAGGAATTGCTCGCCAAGTTGCAAGCAGCGGGTGTTCAAGCGGAGCTTGTGCCTGTCGCCAACGCGGGGCATGGCTTCAAACCTGTGAGCGGGCAGATCAGCCCTGCGCGCGAGGAGATTGTTCAATTAACGGTGACGTTTTTTGAAGAGATGTTGAAATGAACCGCTCTGTGAAGGATAAAGATTTACATATTTCTGAAATCGGATGTACAATCGCTTTACAAAATTCAAATAACTATGAGGTAGATATGTATACATCTGAAGGCAAAAAAATAGTCATTACCGATAAAGCGCCGAAAGCGATTGGTCCGTATTCGCAAGCTATCCGCACCGAGAATCTGGTGTTCACCGCGGGGCAGATCGGACTCGACCCCGCCGCAATGGAGATTGTCAAAGGCGGAGTGGAAGCCGAAACGCGACAGGTGTTGACCAACCTCAAGCATGTTCTCGAATCGGCTGACTCAAATTTGAACTTCGTGGTAAAGACCACCGTCTTTTTGCAAGACATGAACGACTTCGCAAAGATGAATGCGATCTATGCCGAGTTCTTCCCGGAGAATGCTCCTGCGCGAAGCACAGTGCAGGTCGCGGGACTTCCCAAAGGCGCGTTGGTCGAGATCGAATGCGTGGCGCTGCTCTCCCCAGCTCGCGGCGACTGAATTTTTTACCGCAAAGCACGCGAAGACCCCGAAGGTTTCGCGTGCTTTGCGGGCTTTGCGGTAACTATTCTCTAATCCCCAGTCTCTAATCTCTATTCGTGAACGAACTCATCCTCCTCGTAGACGACGAGCCGTCCATCATCAAACTCGCGCGGATGTATCTCGAGCGAGAAAGTTTTCGCATCATTACCGCGAAAGACGGCGAGTCCGCGCTTGAGTTGGCGAACCGCGAACATCCCGCATTGATCGTGTTGGATGTGATGCTCCCCAAACTAGACGGCTTCGAGGTGTGCCGACGTTTGCGCGCCGCGAATCATCCCGCTGCGCTCCTCATGCTTACCGCGCGCGACGAAGACATTGACAAGATACTTGGTCTCGAACTCGGCGCTGACGATTACCTTACCAAGCCTTTCAACCCGCGCGAACTCGCCGCCCGTGTCAAAGCGATTCTGCGGCGAGGGGATCGCGCCAGTGGCAACAAGGATTCCAGTCCGATCCACCTCGGCGACTTGACGATTGATCCCGCTCGACGGGAGGTCCGCATCGATTCTCTGGCTTTGAGCCTGCGCACCCAGGAATTTGATCTACTCCTCACCTTTGTCGAACACCGTGGACTTGTCCTCAACCGTGAGCAAATTTTACAGAAGGCGTGGGGCTTCGACTTCTACGGTCAGACCCGCACAGTGGATGTCCACGTGGCGCATTTGCGGAAGAAACTGGAGGAAAGCGCCGTGAAGATTGAAACGGTGACGGGCGTTGGATACAAGTTGACGACGCCTTTTTAGCGCGTTTCATCGCTATTTGTAAGTTTTATGTTTACCTCCCTTCGCTCGCGCCTTTGGCTGAGTTATGCCTTCGTGATTGCAGTCGCCCTCAGCGTTGTGATCGTTGTTTTGTTGCTTTTTCTCGTCCGCAATCCTGTGTTGTATCGCGAAACGACTCGGCGACTCCGTGTTACGCAAAGCCAACTGACGGAATCGGGAAGCATACTTGACAACCCGGAGGCAATTCGGCGAATCGCGGAAGCAAACGAGACGCGCGTGTTGATATTTGATTTAACGCGCAATTTGATCTTTGATTCCGGTTCGGATAAGCCGAAACTTGCATTTCCCCGCAAGAATGCGCTTGGAAGAACATCCCAGTTCGTGACCGACGCAGACGGCGGATTATGGCTGCAATCTACTTTGCGCCTGCCAAATGGAAATGCGTTAGTCGTCGCCGCGCCGCGTCCATCGGTGCGATTCTTGAATATCTTTGCCGATGAACTTTTGATTCCCATTTTTCAGGGAGGTTTGATCGCCTTTCTGCTTTCACTCATCCTTGCGTTCCTTCTCTCGCGTTGGGTGGCTGATCCGTTGCAGAAGGTCGTGCTTGCCGCGCGGAATTACCCCGCAGATGCGAAGCCCGTCCCAGCGCACGGACCGCGCGAAGTGCAGGATTTGACCAGCGCGTTCAATTCGATGATCCGGCGCGTGGATGACAGCCAGAGATCGCAGCGCGATTTCGTGGCGAATGTTTCGCACGAGTTGAAAACTCCTCTCACATCCATTCAAGGATTCGCGCAAGCGCTTCTCGATAATACCGCCGACACGCCCGAAGCGCGTAAACAAGCCGCGCAAATTATTTACGATGAAGCGGGGCGTATGCATCGCACGGCGCTTGATCTGCTTGACCTCGCTCGGCTAGAGACCGGCGTCGCCGACTTGGACAGATCTGCTGTCGATGTGAGCGCATTGCTGCGCGGCGTCGCTGAAAAATTTTCGTTACAGGCGCAAAAAGCGAATGTCAATTTGCAAGTGAATGTTCCAAACGATCTACCCGCGCTCCTTGGCGACGGCGACAGGTTGGCGCAAGTGTTTATTAATCTTGTGGACAATGCGTTGAAGTTCTCGCCTGCAAATGGATATGTTGCGCTGTCTGCAAAAGAGGCTGGGGCATGGATCGAATTTGAAGTGAGCGATTCGGGCATCGGCGTCGAAAGCGAAGCGTTGCCGCGTTTATTCGATCGGTTCTATCAGGTTGATCCATCTCGCGCGCGCGAAGGAGGTCGCGGAGCGGGACTCGGCCTGGCGATTGCGCGAGAGATCGTGCATACGCATGGTGGTAAAATTGGCATCCGAAGTTCGGTCGGACGCGGAACAACGTTTACGATCCGCCTGCCGCTCACGAAGAAGTGAAATGCCAAAAGTTTCCGTCGTTATTCCCTGTTACAACGAGCAATCTACGATTCGGCTTCTATTGGAAGCGTTGCGTGGGCAGACCTTTCCGCTTTCTGACATGGAAGTCATTATCTCGGACGGTATGTCTATCGATAATACGCGAGCGGAAATTGCTGCATTTCAGGAAAAATACAAAGACCTTAAAGTGCGCGTAGTGGATAACGAACGCCGTTTGATTCCAGTCGCATTGAATCGCGCGATTGAATCTGCGAGCGGCGAGATCATTGTGCGGCTTGACGCGCACTCAAAGCCCTATCCCGATTATGTGGAAAACTGCGTAAAGGCTCTTGAGGCGGAGCGCGGAGATAACGTGGGCGGCGTGTGGGAGATTCAGGCGGGCGCGAAGACCTGGGTTGCGGAATCTATCGCGGTTGCGGCGGCGCATCCGCTGGCTGTGGGCGATGCGCTCTACCGGCATACGAAGCAAGCCGCAGAAGTAGATACGGTTCCGTTCGGAGCGTTTCGGCGTTCGCTCGTTGACCGAATTGGGAAGTTTGACGAGTCGTTGCTGGCAAATGAAGATTATGAATTTAATGCGCGCATACGGAAAGCGGGTGGTAGAATCTGGCTTGATCCGTCCATTCGTTCGGTCTATTTTGCGCGCGCCACGCTTACAGAGTTGGCGCGTCAATACTGGCGTTATGGATTTTGGAAGCAGCGTATGTTGCGTAGATACCCGAACACCCTTCGTTGGAGGCAAGCTCTGCCTCCGTTGTTTGTCTTGAGTCTGTTGGGGCTGGCGTTGGCGTCTATATTTATTCCGTTTATAAAATATATTCTATTCGGCGAAATAGTTGTGTATATTTTGATCTGTTTACTTGCGGGGATTCGTGCGTGCCTGCGACTAAATAAGCCCTTTGTGAGTCTTGGCTTGCCCTTGGCGATACCTGTTATGCATCTTGCGTGGGGCAGCGGGCTGTTGTGGAGTCTCATTGTCTTTCCTTTCGACAAAAATGTCTGAAAATACTCGCACTGCGACTTTGCGATTGCGACCGGGCGAACAGCGCACGCTGCTGTTCCTAGGCGATCTGATTATAGCGATCGCATCGGTTTTTGCCGCTTTATATATATGGCGCGAGTATAACTTTACCGTCCAGTTTAAGGCGCTGATAGGCGCAGGATTCTCGGAAGCGCGCGCGCTGGTTCTCATTCAGCAGCAGGTGGGCGTTGAAGTCCCAATTTGGTTCTATCTCTTGCCAGCCGTTTGGCTGCTTTTGCTGGTAGATTTGTATGAAGCGTACATTGCCGGCAGCGGGCGCAAAACGACGCGCGGCATTGCCGTTGCGGCGTTTATCGGTCTGGCGCTATATTCGTTTGTCTTCGTATTCACCCGAGATCCGAACAGCTTGCCGCGCGTAGGAGTGGGGGCGTTTCTGGTATTCGCCGCGCTTCTGACGTTGGCGTGGCGTATGGTCTTTATCCGCATCTATAAACGGACGGGAGAATTGCGCCGTATGCTGGTGATCGGGGCGGGAAAGGCGGGACAAACTCTGGCTGAACTGTACAAACCGCTCGGAACGCGTTCATTCAATTTAATAGGTTTTGTAGACGACGACCGACGGAAATTGAAGAAAACTTTTTATGGATTTAAAGTTGTCGGCGGCAGCGATCAGCTGCTCGCTTTAATTGACGAATATCATATAACGGATCTGGTTATCGCTATTAATGGCGAAATCCAAGGCGCAACTTTCCAGATGATTCTGGACGCGCAAGAAAATGGCGTCGAAGTGACGCGTATGCCGACTCTCTACGAAGAAATGACGGGGCGACTGCCGATTCATCATCTCGAATCAGATTGGCTCATTCGTTCATTTGTAGACGCGGTGCGCGTAAGCGGATTGTATGAGTTGGCAAAGCGCGTTCTCGACATCGCTGGCGGATTGATCGGCATGCTTACGCTTGCAATTCTCTCTCCATTCATTTCGCTGGCGATCGTCCTCGACAGCGGATTTCCGATTTTGTACACGCAGGAACGGCTGGGCAAAGGCGGCAAGAGATTTACGATCTATAAGTTTCGCACCATGCGACAGGACGCCGAGCGGGAAGGCGAAGCCAAACTCGCCGAAGAGAACGACCCGCGGATTACGCGAGATCGGAAGAGCACACG
>BQMV01000026.1 GCA_022181005.1 Anaerolineaceae bacterium
TGAAAATAAGACTGCCAGACTCTTTTCTTTTTGTCATCAGGAATAAACGAGGCGTCGTACGCATAACGATTGCACGCGGCGATCTCGTCCATGCTCATGCCGAGAATTTCGTGCGCAATACGGTATTCGTTATTGAGATTCGTTTCCAGCACTTCGGGGTCGTCGGAGTTGATGGTCACTTTCACGCCGAGGTCGAATAATTTTTTCAGGGGATGCTCCTCAATCGTGCGGACGGAATTCGTGAGATAGTTGCTCCACGGATTAACTTCGAGCGTGATGCCGCGCTCTTTGATGAGTTCCACAACTGTCATATCTTCAATCGCATGGATGCCATGTCCGATGCGGTCGGGGCTAGCGAGTTTAATCGTCTCTTTGACGAACGAGGCAGGCGTATCCTCGCCCGTGTGGATGGTGACTTTCAAGCCCGCTTCTTTGGCTTTCATGATCGAAGGGATAAACTCACGCAGAGGAAAATCGCGTTCGCTGTCGGCGAGGTCAATCGCGGGGATGTGTTCCTTGTGCCGAATCGCCCAGTCCACCGTTTTGACGCACGACTCGGGTCCGCGGCTGCGCGAGGTAATGGCAATATAGCCGATCGCCATATCGAATTTGCTTTCGGCGCGGGTTTTAGCGCGCAACAGACCTTCGAGGCAGGCATCCCAATTCAGGTTGTGTCCGCTGAATGCCCAATCGGGGGAGAAGCGGACTTCCAACAGTTTAATGTTTTGCTTTGCCGAATCTTCGAACAACTCCCATGCGATCCGTTCGACGACTTTCGGCGAAGCGACGCTGTTTTGAAATATCTCAAACGCTTTCAACACCGTTTCCAAGTCGCGCAATTGATCGTAAACTTTAATGCGACGGTCCAACTCGCTCGCTTCATACGATGGAATCTCCAAGTTGTACTCTTTGGCAATATCAATGATCGTCTGCGTGCGTATCGCGCCTTCAAGATGAACGTGAATTTCAGTTTTAGAAATATCGTTGTAGCGAGGGTTGAAGTTTTTCATGCGCGTATTGTACCGTACAGAGTCGTATGTAAGAAACGCCCGCGAACGACCGTCTAACAGGCGTTCGCAACCATCAACGAGGAGACTTCGAGGAGACTTCTATGAAGTTTAAACTGACGATTTATTCCGACTACATTTGACCATGGTGTTATGTCGGCCAGGGCGTGGTCGAGAAATTGCAAAAAGAATATCAAGTCGGCGTGGAGTGGCGTCCGTTTTATTTGAATCCCGATACGCCGCCCGAGGGTTACGATCTACCCGAACATGTTAAACGCGCGCGCGACAGTGGCTCGGAGGAGCGTTTGGTTTCCATCGCGCGCTCGTTCGGGATGGGATTCCGCTCCATCGAACGTATGTACAGCACGCGCCTCGCACACGAAGCGACGGAATACGCGCGCGTACACGGTAAGGGCAATGAGTTCCATAAAATCATTTTCCGTAAAGTATACGCGGAGGGTTGCGATCCGAGTCAATGGGAAACGCTCCGCTCTGCGGCGAGCGAGGCGGGCTTAGACGCAGACGAAATGCAGCGCGAGGTGACGGCGGAGAAATACACCGCTATCGTCGCCGATCAAGTGCGCGACGCGTACCAAATCGGCGTAAACAGCGTGCCGACGTACGTTATCAACGATCAATATGCGATCGTTGGAGCGCAGCCTTACGAGGCGTTCCAAAACGCGCTGGAGCATATTCAGAATCAAACAGGCTGACGTACGTCAGCCTGTTTTTTTACCCTAGGGGCGAATCGCGCGTTACAGCGGAGGCGACAACGGCTCTTTCGGCGTTGAACGCAGATCGCTCTCGACAGCGGAAAGCAGCAGTTGTATGCCCAATAAGACCGAAAGCGTTGCCAGCATGACGGTTCCCGCCGGCGCGGGTATATTGAGGCTCGCGTAATAAATCCACTTGACGCCGCCGAAGATCAAGCCAAACAGCAACAGCGGCGTTCCAACCAGAATATACACGCTCCCCATCGTGAAATCATAAATGAAATTTTTGAGAACGATCCGTTTGACAAAAGCGCGGAATAACTTGAACGGGAATTGAAACAAGATGCGATGGATCAGCATATTCGAGACCTCGCTGCGATAACGCGCAGGCATGGGAACGTCTTTTACTGCCGCGCCGAGCAGGTAGAGATTTGCCAGCATCGAAGTTTCAAAAAAATAACTTTTATCAATTCCCTTCAACGGCAACTGCGCCAATGCCTCGGAACGGATGGCAATAAATCCGTTCGTCGGGTCGAAGAGATTCCAATAGCCGGTTGCGGCTTTGGAGAGGAAACCCAGCCCCATATTGCCAATGCGACGGACAAGCGGCATTTGTTGCAACGCTCGAAAATCGCGGAAGCGATTCCCTTTTGTGTAATCCGCCTGACCTTGGATGAGCGGCGCGATCAATTCGGGAAGATGAGTCGCATCCATCTGCCCATCGCCGTCAATTTTGACGACGATCTGCGCGCCGAGCTCTAGGGCTTTACGGAATCCCGTCAGCATGGCGCCGCCCACGCCTTGATTGATCTCATGACGAATCAACGCGATGCGGTTATCCTTTTCCGCGGCGGCGGAAACGATGGCATAGGTGGAATCGGGCGAAGCGTCATCCACGACGATGACATGCTTGACGTATCTCGGAATCCCTTGCAACACAGATTGAATCTCCCGTTCCACGCGGTAGCAGGGAATGACGACGGCGATGTCGTATTTTTTGAAGTCGGGAGTGGATGTCATTTAATCTTCGAACCGCGAAGCTCGCAAAAATCGTGAAGTTTAAATTTTTTCTTGGCGCGCTTCATACTCAGCGGCGATTATCACTCGACCGAAATGATAAATTGATAATGCTCCTGCCCGCCTTCCTGCACTTCGATATCCTGTTCGCGATATTTCTCGCGCATTGCATCTGCGATACGGTTGGCTTCGGCTTGAGCAATGTTCTGCCCGTAATAAAATGTAATGAGTTCATGATCCGCCGCCTCCGCTTTCTCGAGGAACTGAGCGCAGGCTTCTTCGATGGCGGGCGACGAAGCGACTAGTTTTCCGTCGAGCAACGCGATGACCTGCCCTTCTTTCACGTTCACGCCGTCAATTTCCACGTCGCGCACGGCAACGGTGATCTCCCCCGTTTTTACAGAGACGACGGCTTTGTTCATTTTCTCGACGACCGCCTCCAATTCATCGTCGGGCTGCAGCGCAAGCATTGCGGCGAGCCCTTGCGGAACGGAGCGAGTCGGCACGACCGCGACCTGTTTCACTGAAACATCCTTCGATTGGTTCGCCGCCATGACGATGTTCTTGTTGTTCGGCAGGATAATGATCTTATCGGTCGGCAGGTCTTCGAACGATCCCAGAATATCCTGCGTAGACGGATTCATCGTCTGCCCGCCGTTGACGACCGCTGCCGCGCCAAGGCTGGCGAAAATGCGGCTCAAGCCGGCGCCCGGCGAAACGACCACTACTGCGATCTGCCCCGGCTCGACTTCGGCGAACGAGATGGCGCTGGATTTGCTTTTTTGAATATCATCCATTTGCGCGAGCAGGTTTTCCATCGCCACTTTAGTGATCGTGCCAAGCCCCATGACGTAATCAATCGGTTCGTAGCGTTTTTCAAGCGGCACATGGATGTGCATACGATACATACCGTCGCCTTCGCCCACTTGAATGGACGTGCCCATTTCTTCGAGCCGTCCGTAGAAATTCTGCAAATCAAAATGATTCGGCGGTATAAAATCCACCACCACTTCGTAATCTTGTCCTTCTTCCACTTCGTTGAGCGCGCCCTGTAAGTTCATCGCCGAGATCGGCTGTACGCTCATCAGCGCCGCCTCCAGCGACTCGCCGTAGACGTGGCGCAGCATGCCTTCCAAAATAAAGAATAAGCCTTTGCCGCCTGAGTCAACGACGCCGGCTTGTTTAAGGAGCGGCAGCAGGTCGGGGGTGCGCTGCACAGCTTCGTCGGCGGCGCGAACCGCCACTTCAAGGATGGTGATCGCGTCGCTGGTGGTTTGGAGGGCGGCTTCGGTCGCGTCTGCTACGCCGCGGATGACAGTGAGGATCGTCCCTTCGACCGGCTTAACCACGCCTTTGTAGGCGGTGTCGCGCGCTTCGGCGAACCCTTTGGCAAGCGATTCGCCATCCAGCGTTTCGCGTTCTTGCACCGCGCGCGCGAACCCGCGCCAGATCTGCGAAAGGATCACGCCTGAATTGCCGCGCGCGCCCATCAACGCGCCTTTTGCCACCGCCGCCGCCATATCGCCGATGCGGCGATGTTCAAGGTCCTTGACTTCGTTCCAAGCCGATTGCATGGTCAGCGTCATGTTTGTGCCGGTGTCGCCGTCAGGCACGGGAAATACGTTCAGCGCATTGACCGTTTGCTGATTGACGCGTAGCCACGTTAAGCCTGCCTCCACCAGCCGCTTCATGGATTGTCCATTAATTGTCCTTGCACGCAGTCGTTCGATACGGTTGTTGTCTACAGCCATGCCGGTTGTCTCCTTGTTAATCAATATTGCTTACGCGTAAGCCTGCCACATGAACGTTCACACTGTTAACAGTTAAGCCGAGCGCTTTTTCCACATGAAAACGCACCGTTTTTGAAACGCTTTCCGCCACGCTGCTGATGCGCGTGCCATATTCGATAATGACGTTCACTTCAATATCAATCCGGTCGTCGTCATACCTTACCGCGACCCCGCGCGCGGGTTCGCGGGTGATGGATTTCACCAGCCCGTCCGCCAAATTGCGCGGAGCCAGTCCCACTACGCCGTACGATTCGAGCGTCGCCTGATAAGCGATCGTCGCCACGACGTTCGGCGAAATATGGACGCCTCCCAAGGTTGTTAAATTTTCGCTCATTGTTCCTCTCCTAGCTGTCATTGTAAGAGCGTTCGCGGCAGCGGCATTGTACCCTTCCGCGCGTTCAACTTCCAGACAGGTTGGAAATCGCTTCGCGCTTTGCAGCTCACAACGACATGATCGTCTCTATTTTAACATCTTGCGCGCGATTTAGTCGCATGGTAAAATGCCGTGCTTTCAAAAGGCGCCTGAATTGGAATTATAGCAAGGAAAGGAAATTGTACGTCATGGCTAAGTGTTCTCACTGCGGAAAATCCACTACCTTTGGGCATAAGCGCTCGTTCTCTATGCGCGCTTCCAATCGAACGTTTAAACCCAACCTCCAGAAGACCATCGTCATGGAAAAGGGTCGCGTCGTGCGCAAGGTGTTATGCACCAAGTGCATCAAGGCGATGAGCAAGTCGGTCGCGTAGAGATTTCATCTCGCAAAAAAAGTCACGGCAATACGCCGTGATTTTTTGTTTAATTTGCCCTTGTCAGCGCTCCGACGGGCACGCCCCCCCCACCTGTTCTCTGTTATTGTTGCACTTGCTATCGCAGTTGCCGACATATCCGTCTCGCTCGCACGCGGTCTTATCAGTCAGCGTCTTGCAGTTGATCTCATACAGGCTCGCGTCGCAAATAGAGTTGCCTGTTGGCATGCACAAAGTATTTAGGAGATTGCTTCGAAATTTCTCTACCGCACATGAAAGATTCTTACAGCAAATCACGCTAAGGTCGCTAAGTTAAAAAAGATTTTCTTTGCATTCTTTACGGGCTTAGCAATGCAAATGTACGGTAGAGAGTTCGGGATTTCAATGTCGCCGCATCTCAGCCCTTGCAACGGCAAACAACACGCGCTATGCGCCGCGCATTGCGTTCCGCAAAGATTTGATTCCCGCTTGTGTGCCTTTGGGGTGTTTAAACACCGCCGTCGCCGCCACGAAGACATCTGCCCCCGCCTTTTTCATTTTGGGGAGCGTCTGCGCGTCAATGCCGCCGTCCACTTCGATGTGTGCGGAGGACTTTAACACGTCTAACTTTTTGCGGATCTCTCTCACTTTTGCGACAGTGGACAAAATAAACTTCTGACCGGAGTAACCGGGATTCACGCTCATCGTTAGAATTTGATCTGCGTCGCCCAAGACCGCCTCGATCGCGCCGACGGGCGTGCCGGGGTTCAAGGCGACGCCGGCTCTACATCCCAGCGACTTGATGTGTTGCAGCGTGCGATGAATGTGCGGGCAAGCCTCAATATGAACGGTAATGTTGTTCGCGCCCGCGCCGGCAAACGACTCGAGATGCAATTCAGGCTTTTCGATCATCAGATGTATGTCAAGCGGAAGTTTCGTCGCACGCTTGCAGGCTTCGACGATGAACGCTCCCATCGTGATGTTCGGCACGAAGCGACCGTCCATTACGTCAATGTGAATCCAGTTTGCGCCGGCGGATTCACATTCGGCGAGTTCTTCTCCAAGACGGGTGAAGTCTGCGGAGAGGATAGAGGGGGCGAGGAGGAGTCGCTTAGCGCGGGTTGTAGACAAAGTAAATATAAATCCAAAAGGGAATCAGCCCGCCGACGGTGGCGAGGGCGAGCAAAGCAAGCCCGATGGTCGCCCAGTCAATTTCGGAGGAAGATGAAGACGCAGGAAAGGCTGAGGGCGAGTAGACAGGTTGAGATATCGGTTGAGCCGGTTCGATGAACGAGGGAGGCGGTTCGGGCTGCTGATACGTCGTCACCGCTTCGGGAGTCAATGACAAAGCGGGAGTCGGGGGAGTCTCGCGTTGAGTCCCAAATTTGAGCAAGACGCGTCCGAGTTGGTCGGCGGTGCGATACCGCGCGGAGGGTTCTTTCGACAGAACCTTCATCACAATCTGTTCGAGCGCGGGCGGAACATCGGGGACATATTCGCTGATCGGGATGGGCTGGTCTTCGAGGTGCATTCGCGCAAGTTCGGCGCTGGTGGGTGCGTTGAACGGCAGCGCGCCAGTGAGCATTTCGTAAAGAACGACGCCGAGCGAATACACGTCGGACGCAGGCGAAGGCGGCTCGCCGACAGCTTGCTCGGGCGAGAAATATTGCGGCGAACCCCAGACTACGTCGGCGCGTTCGTCCGGCTGAATCGTGGAGAGGGCGCGCGCAATGCCGAAGTCGGTCACTTTGAGGCGATTATCCGGCGTGACGAGCATATTGTGCGGCTTAATATCGCAGTGGACAAGCCCGGCGCGGTGAGCGTAGCCGATGCCGGCGCAGGCTTGTACGATGAGCGGAATCGCTTCTTCGACGGCGAAGCGTCCGCGCTGACGGAGGATAGTCTTAAGGTCTTTGCCGGGCAAATATTCCATGACGATGAATAATTGCTCCGAGTCGTAGCCAAAATCGTGGACGGTGACGATGTTCGGGTGCGAAAGATTCGCCGCGGCGCGCGCTTCCATTTTGAAGCGTTCGCGGAACAAAGGGTCTTGCGAATATTTTGGGAGCAGAACCTTAACCGCAACGTAGCGATCAAGCATAAGATCGCGCGCGCGAAATACGTTCGACATGCCGCCTGCGCCGAGTTTTTCGAGCAGTTGGTAGCGTTGATTGAGGAGCGCGCCAGATTCCATGATGAAAAGATTATATCATCTTGAAATTAATAAGACTTACGCAAGACGCTCTGCGTAAGCCATAATTAATAAAAACAAACGTCTCCGCCGACGGCGGAGACGTTGTTCCTTTAAGACGATTCTTTCTCGCGTTATACAAATTTTTCCCGCAGCACAGAGGAAATATAATCCATGCTGGCGACCACGATCGCGATAGCGAGCATGTTGACGCTGGCGGCGCGGTAGTTGAGCAAATTGATGTTCTGTTGCAGGATGAAGCCGATGCCGCCGCCGCCGACAAAGCCAATGATGGTGGACATACGCACGTTGATATCCCAACGATACATGGTGTACGAGATATACGGCGGAATGATCTGCGGCACAACGGCAAAGACGATAGTTTGCAAGCGATTCGCGCCGGTGGCTTGGATCGCTTCCAGCGGGCCTGAAAGAATGCTCTCCACTTGCTCCGAATATAATTTAGCGTTCGAAGCGACCGTGTGCAGCGCCAACGCCAGCGCGCCGGCGAACGGTCCCAGCCCGACCCAGGCGACGAAGACGATCGCCATTACTAACGCTTCAATGGAACGAGTGCCGTTGAGGATAGTTCGGAAAATGCCGTAAATGATGAAGCCTATGGGCAGAGGCTGTTTAGACGAGACGACCAGCGCCAACGCCAACCCAATCGCCGCGCCGATTCCCGCGGGCCAATAGAGCGTAACAGCGGGATTATTAAACTGATAGAACCAATCTAGCCCTCGCAAGATAAGGACCGCCGCTATCGCGCCAGCCAAAGGCGCGACGATAAGGTTGAAAACCTTGCTCGACGCTGGAGAAGTCTTATCGCTGACCGTCTGCCCGATCTGCCCAAAGAAACCTCCCACGATCCCTCCAAAGACGAGGACTGCAACGACCGGCGCGAGAATCGTAAAGATTTCTCCTGCTTGAGAGACAAATTTCCGCAGGAAGTACAGCGGCACATCTTTATTCGGCGTAAGATACGCGCCAATTTGAAGGAGCAGTTTTCCCAAGAATAATATCGAAGCGAGTATCAAGGCGGCGGCAAATAACGAGTAAAGTACGTTAACCAGCCTGCTTTTGAAACGCAAATCCATCTCTTTATTTTGGTTGAACAACGTCAAACGCGCAAGCAGAGATCCGAGGATCGGCAAGATGATCGCGCCTGCCAACGTAGCGAGAAATGAACTAAAAAAAGCAGTCTGAAAATGCGTCAAGAGTCGGCTGATTGCCACTCCTAACCCCATGCCCAACGCCCAACCGATCAAAGAAAGCGCAATGCTGCTGAGCGGGCTTTTTACTTCCACCATTAAGTTGCGCGCTGCAAAGAAACTGATCGGCACCGCCAGCAACGTGCCGAAAGTGGTCGCCAACAATGCCATAAACACCGTCTCGACGATCTTGTCCCATGTGACCTTGGCTTCTTGCGAGATCATCGGCGCGCCCACGCGCACCCGCCCAACGGCGCGAATGGCTTGCGGATCTTCTTTAATCTGACGGTTGGGGATGGTCGCCTCAACGCGGAAATTGCCCTGCGCATCCGCCTGAAAACTGCCCATTTGAATAGGAACTCCGTCCGGAGCGTCGGCGCTAAACCCAATAAAGTTAATCGGTCCCGCCGAATTTTCTTGAAAGTTATAACCCTCCACTACGATCGTTTCTTTAGGCTCCGCGCATCCGGCGCTGACGAGGATGAACGCTCCGGAGCGATCCACTTTAGGAGGTTCGACTCCGCCTTCCGGGCAGCCTAAATAAAAAGGGACTTCGACATTTACCGTTTCAAAGTTGTAATCAAAAATCTTGGGGTGCGCCAGCGCTCTCAAAATGCGCGTGAGCGAAGCCATGCGCCTTTCGGAGCGGGTTTCCGCAAAGTTGATATTTGTAACCGCGAAACCATAGGCAAAAACGACCAGCACAAGAAACGTCGCCAACCCCACAGCGAGCGATTTTATGAAAGACGATGATTTCTTCATTGTAGGTCCTTTATCCGACGCGCTCAGCGTCTTTGCCGTAGATTTCGCGGAATTTCTCATCGTTAATGTCCGCGGGCGAGCCGTCAAATTTCAACTCTCCGGCGTTGAGCGCGATCGCGCGATCCGCATAACGATGCACTAGATCGAGAAAGTGCAGGCTGCAAAGGACCGTTACGCCGTCTTCTTTATTGATTTTTTCGAGATATTGCATGATCGAATGCGCCAACACCGGGTCAAGGCTGGCAACCGGCTCATCCGCTAAGATCATAGCAGGCTGTTGCATCATAGCGCGAGCGATGCCTACGCGCTGTTGCTGACCGCCGCTCAATTCATCGGCGCGTTTGTAGGCTTGATTTTTAATGCCCACGCGATCCAGCTGATCGAGCGCCATGGCTACGTCGCTTTTAGGGAAGCGATTCAAAGCGCTCAACATGGGGTTGACATATCCCAGCCGTCCCGCCAAAACGTTCGTAATGACCTTCGACCGTGAAACCAGATTGAAATGCTGAAAGACCATGCCGATCTTGCGGCGGATATGGCGCATCTCATCCTGACTGGCGGCGGTAACATCCTGCCCATCCCAGACAATCTGCCCGCCTGTAGGTTCGATCAGCCGGTTGATGCAACGTAAAAGCGTAGATTTTCCCGAGCCGCTCAAGCCGATGACGGCTAAGAACTCGCCTTGCTTCACATTAAAGCTGACGTTCTTCAGCGCTTGCACGCCGCCATCGTACGTTTTGGAGAGGTTTTTTACTTCTAACATAGTGAAATAGCGCCTTTCCTACCGTTTCATCTAAAAAATGACAAGAGAAAGATATGAGTATAAAAGCGAATAATGCCCTATACGCTCGCGCACGGAACGCCTCGAAGATTTTTATAACCCAGTTTGAGTTTTCAACTCGATCTTCGGAGCGGCGCGCATAATGCCATATATTAAATCTTGCCCCAGAAATTTCTGGGGCAAGATTTTGTAACTCATTAACCGTTATTTACCGATATTCTCGAGAGTGACGCCTTGCTGAGCGACCAAGATGCGAACGCCGTCGAAGTTCTCATCGGCGATCGGACCGACGCCCGTCCAGCTGTAGAATTTCTCGTTGCAGAGGGATTGAGCGCAGGCTTCGTTATCGAGCGAGACGAACGCAGTCATCGCGTCAACGATCTGCTGCTGCAAATCGGCTGGGAAATCAGGCGAGAAGGACATCGTATCGTTCGGGATTTCCTTAGAAAGCGCCAAAATGCGGACTTTCTGAACGACATCGGGAGCGTCCTTGACCACTGCCGCGCGCGCGTCTAAAACGCGGTAATTGCCGCACCACAGTTCGCCGTCTGCATTCACAGCGCAGGAATCAACGACATCATCCGGGACATCGGGCGCATCGCCCATCGCCCATTTTCCATCCGTAATCAGCGGCGGGCTGAAATAGGCGGTAGCGACATCGGCTTCGCCGCGATAGACCGCAAGAATAGATTGCGGGTGACCGCCGGCTTCAATCGTTTCGCCGATCTTAACGCTCAAATCGCTGAAGATCGAGGCGGGATACAAGTAGCCGGAGGTGGAACCAGCGTCGGGATATGCCCATTTGGCGTCGTTCAGATCTTCAAGAGTCTGGTACTTGCTGTCGCGAGCGACGTAGAAGCCGGTCCAATAGACGTTCCAACCGCGGCGCGCGGAAGCCAAGCCCGGTTGTACGCCGCACAATTGGTTCGCGATCACATAGCCCATCGCAGGGATAAAGCCGATAGTATCGGTCGGGGAAGCGCACATCTCTTCAATTGTGGCGGCGTAAGAGGTCGGCACACTGACTTTGAAGTTCAAGCCAGTGGCTTCATTGAGGGCTTGTTCGATCAATTCGCCGCTTGAGATTATGAAGTCCACATCTACAGAAGGAACGAAGAGCACCTTGATGGGGTGTTCAGGCGATCCGATCTCAGGTTCGGGGACAGCGGTCGGCGCCACAGTCGGCGGGACCGCTGTGGGGGGAACCGTGGTCGGAGCGGGCGCCTCGGTGGCGGCGGGTCCGCATGCGGAAAGCGCTAACGCAAACGCCATCAGCACGGCAAGAAACAGGTACATTTTTTTCATATTTCTTCTCCTCTACTAAATAAGTGAATTTGGGAATCTTGATTCCCACGGCTTGATGATACAGCCGAATAATAATTTATACAAGTGATATTTGATTAGAAAATTTTTTAGCGTCGTACGAAAACAAAAAGCCCGCCATCAGAGACAAAGGCGGGCTTAATAAGCGTTGCGAAACGGCTGCCTTACTTCAGTTCGTATGTCACGTTGACCGTCACCGTGAAGGTCAATTGACCGGGGTTGATCGGCACTGCTGAAGCCGCGTCGCCGCCACCGCCGCTGCCTCTACCCTCATAGACCGGGTAATACTGGCTGTCGGCGAATGTGATCGAGCGGATCTCGCCCACCGAAACGCCGGCGGCGTCGGCAAGTTCCTGCGCTTTTGTTTTTGCGTCGGCAATCGCATCGGCGCGGGCTTGCTTGAGCGCGGCATCTTTATCCGCCACGTCGAACTGAATGCTGTTGACCGTGTTCGCGCCGGCAGTGATCACCGTATCGAGCAGACTGCCGAGTTTGGCGAGATCGCGCACAGTGACATACACCGTATTATCCACCGCGTAATATTTCTCGCCGGTCGAAGCGCCGGTAGCGGGATCGTATTTATCGAAGGGCCAAATGCTGAAGCTGGTGGTGCGAATATCCTTGGCGTCGATGCCGAACGTGGTCAGCGCGTCGATCACTCGCTGGGTCTGCGTGTTATTCTCGCGCATGGCATCCGAAGCCGAAGGCAACTCGGTGTGAACGCCCACATAAATATAAGCGATATCCGGCTTGAGGTCCGCCGTGCTGGTGCCCACCACGCTAAGGGTGGGAGCATCTGCCGAAGGCGCGCTTGCGGCGGGCGCGCACGCGCTTACCACAAGAGCAAATAAGTCAAGCGCTGTAAACAAAATGGTTTTGGTTTTCATTCATACT
>BQMV01000027.1 GCA_022181005.1 Anaerolineaceae bacterium
TTGACGTGACCGCGGTGGCGAGCAAACCGTTTGCGTTTATTAGTGCAAGCGGCGAACGACCAACGCCCGATGCGGTGATCTCGTATTGCAAGCGCCGGCTGCCGTCGTATTTGGTTCCGCGTTGTGTGATCTGTATGGACGAGCTTCCCAAGTCATATGTTGGTAAAATATTGCGCCGCGAATTGGCGAGCAGATATGAAAAACGAATTAGAAATTGAACTTCCTACAACAGCAAACGATATTCGGAAAGGAAGCGGAGCGCCGGTCATTTTGATTCATGGTCTTGCCGCCTCGCTTCATGATTGGGACGATCTAATACCCGAACTGACGAAGAACGGTTATGCCGCGTACGCGCTCGATCTGCTCGGTCATGGCGATAGCCCTAAACCGAAAACGCGCGCTTATCGAATCCAATGGCTGAGCGAACATTTCTTTGCCTGGATGGAATCGCTCCATTTAACCGAACCGGCGATTCTGGTCGGACATTCGCTTGGCGGTTATATCGCATTGGAATTTGCGCGCCGCTTTCCCGAACGAACCCGCGGATTAATTCTGGTTAATCCGTTTTATAGGCGCTCCCAACTTCCCTATTTGCTCCGCGCCACCTACGCCAGTTCTAACCTGCGCGACTTTATCATTGGGCATACGCCCGAATGGATGTTTCGTATGATTGTGGATGCGACCAGCGTCGCAATGGGCAATAGCAACGGATCTCGCCATGCCCTGCCCGAACGCGTCCGTTTACAAACTGCGATAGACTACACGCGCACCGCGCCCGGCATCTACTATATCCCTAATGACATCGCCGACGCGACCGACGCTCTCCCTCAAATCGTCGCCCCGACTCTTGTCGTGTGGGGCGATCGCGATCAAACCCTGGCGCCTACGTCTTTCCCGCCGTTGGTGGATGCGCTTCCTCACGCCGCCGGCAGGACGATCAAGGCTGGGCATGTGCCGCACCAATCGAACGCCGAAGAATTTAATCGAGTTGTGTTGGAATTTCTGAAACAGATTGAGGACCCTTCGCTACTTCATAGGGGCTAAGAAGTAGAACGAACCCTGCGACGACGCTTCCGCCGACCAGCCGATCTGCCCGTCGGTGAGTTCAATTTGCCACCATACATATGAGCCGCCGGCTTCGTGCGGCAGACATTCGGGTCCGCCGACGATCTTCACTTGCGCGCCCGCGAGATTTGTCTTAATCCAATTATTGGCAATGCCCGGCGAAGAACGGAAGTTCAAATTGCGTTGAACGACGGCTTGTTCGCCGACTGCTAATTGTGAGTGCGAGAGCGCCTTGCAGATTTCCGCCTCAGCCGGAGTTGTCGCCGTTGCAGATGGGGCTTCTGATGTTGCCGCTGCTGAAGAAGCGGCGTTAGGCGCAGCGGGCGGCGGCGTTTCAGACGCGCTTATCGCGCCCGCTGTGGGGATAACCGTCGGCGTTGTTGTGGAAGGCGTCGTTGGCGAGAGGGCTGTTAACGTAGGTGAAACGCTCGACTCCGTGAGACGGAGCGCCGTTGGCGCGATGGCTTGAGGCGGCGTTTGAGCGCGTCTGTTCCACGTTAGGAAGACGAGGAGAAGCGTTAGGGTGAGCGCTGTGATAAATTTGAATAGATCGTAGAATAGGATACGCGTAGGAAGGTTCATGGCGGCGCTACCCAACGTTTGACTTTTGTCGCGCAAATTCCTGCGCCTGAGCGATCATCTTATCTTCGCCGGGGAAGAAGCGCCGGATGAGGTCGCCGAGGATTTCAGTTAATTCGTCGGGCGCAAGTTGCGCCAACTCTTCAAAAGAGTAAATACCCGCTTGGTTAAGTCGTTTTTCGATCACAGGTCCGATGCCGCGAATCGCTTGTAGGTTGTCTTTGCCGCCCTTTCGAACGAGTTTTGTTTTTGACGATCGGAGCGTTGATTTTGTTTTTGATTCAACGCGATTTTTAAGCCTTTGATTCTCTTGCGAAAGATCGTTGTTTTGCTTGGTAAGCGCGGCAATGCGGCGGCGCCAGTAAAGCCAGTCAATGACCCATTCGATCAACCAGCCTATAAGCGCTCCGAGAATAAAAATTGCAGCGATTTTCATGTTGAAATATCCCTTCTTGTGATTGCGTTGGCGAACGCGGCTATTGTATCATCGGCGCGCCAAGGGTAAACGCGATATTTTAAGATAGAAGCTGCGCGCGTTCTCTTGAATTGATTTTGAGTATGTGCTAGAATGCGGCTTACGAATAGCCAGATGTACGGGGATGCAGCGCTGAAACGCCCACAGATGGCGGCGACAAATGTTCTAATTGGAGCGATTCTTTTTATGCGGTGCCCTTACTGTCAGCACAACGATTCGAAAGTGCTCGATACATCTCACGATAATCATGGAGGCATTCGCCGCCGCCGAGAGTGTTTTAAGTGCGGACAGCGTTTTAGCACCTACGAACGTCCGATTCTGGCGACGCCGCTTTTGGTGAAGCAAGACGGTTCACGCGAAGAATTTGACCGCGAGAAATTGGCGCGCGGCATCCGCATTTCGTGCGCGAAGCGCCCGGTCTCGGCGGCGGATATCGAACGCACGATCGGACAAGTGGAGGCGCAACTGCAGAAACTGAGTAAGTCTGAAGTCTCTTCGCGCATTGTCGGCGATCTGGCGATGAAAGGTCTGAAAGAATTGGATCAGATTGCATATGTCCGTTACGCGATCGTGTATCTTGGATTGGACGATCTTCAATCTATTCGCAACGAAATTAATCAATTGCTCGAAGGTTAATGCGCCGATAGCCGGATGCCATAAAATGTATGGCGTTGCCGGACGTCGGTTTTCTTGTCGAAATTTATAAATAGAGGAGAGTATGTTATGGCAGTCAAAGCCGCTGCGAAAACCGAGCAAATAAAGAACGGGTTGCTTCCTACGCCGCCTATGCCGAAAGGATTGCCCGAGGCGAATCTGACCGATAACGCACGGCAGGTGTTGATGAAGCGTTATGTCCGCCGCGGAGACGACGGCAAGCCGGCTGAAACGGTCGAAGAGATGTTTTGGCGCGTAGCGTATCATGTCGCCAAAGTGGAAGCGACGTGGAACGCCGACGTTCAAGAGCGGACGATTGAATACTACCATTTGCTATCCAGTAAGAAATTTTTTCCGAACTCCCCAACGTTTACGGGCGCAGGGACCCCGTTGGGTCAACTTGCGGCGTGTTTTGTATTGCCTATCGCCGATGATATGGGGCGCGACGGCGCGGGCATCTTCCAGACTTTGCGCGATGCGGCGCTGATTCAGCAAACGGGCGGCGGAAACGGATTCTCGTTTTCGCGTCTTCGCCCGCAAGGAGCGATGGTGCAGACTTCGGCGGGTCAGGCGACGGGACCCGTTGGATTCTTGCGCGTATATGATCACGCCTTTGGCGAGATCGCGCAGGGCGGAACAAGGCGCGGCGCCAATATGGCTGTGTTGCGCGTGGATCATCCCGATGTGGAAGATTTCATTACCTGCAAGATCAACGAGAATCATATTACTAATTTCAATATCTCCGTCGGCATCACGGATGCGTTCATGCGCGCGGTGAAAAACGATGAAGAATGGGAGTTGCGCTTCCCTGATTTGAAAGAGATGAAACAAAAAGGATTCAGCGGCACGCTTGAGCAAGCCGAAGCCGCTGGGATCACAATCCACACATACAAAAAAGTGAAAGCGCGCGAGTTGTTCGATAAGATCGTCAAACAGGCGCACCACAACGGCGAACCTGGTGTGTTGTTCTTGGATGCGGCGAATCGCTCGAACCCCGTTCCGCATTTGTACCCGCTCGAGGCGACGAACCCGTGCGGAGAGCAATGGCTTGGTCCATACGAAAACTGCTGTCTCGGTTCGGTCAATCTCAACGAACACTGCGGACCGCCCGACAAAGAGGGACGCGGTACGGTTGATTGGGAATTGTTGCGCGAGAGCGTTGTCACCGCGACAAGATTCTTGGACGACGTCGTCGAAGCGAACGCGTATGTTCCCGCTGTGCCGCAACTGAGCGAAGCCGCTCATCGCGCGCGCCGCATCGGACTTGGCATCATGGGGCTCGCGGACTTGATGTATCACGCTGGAGTGCGCTATGGCTCGCAGGAGGGGCAGGAGTTCGGCGCGCAGGTGATGGAGTTCGTCCGTTATCACGCGATGGTCACGAGCGTTGAGTTGGCGAAGGAGCGCGGCGCGTTCCCTGCCATCGAGGGAAGCATCTACGACAAGAAAAATATGAAGTGGGCGCCGCCGAAGAGTTTGGTCAACTCGCAGGATAACTGGGGCAGACCGAACGTCGAGTGGGAAGCGGTGGCAAATGGAATCCGCCAACATGGAATCCGCAACGCCGCGCAGACCACGGTCGCGCCGACGGGGACGATTGCCACAGTCGCGGGATGCGAAGGCTACGGGTGCGAGCCTGTGTTCGCGCTGGCGTACATCCGCCACGTCAACGATAACGGCAAAGATCTGAAGCTTGCGTATGCCAGCCCGCGTTTTGACGAAGCGTTGAAGAAATTGGTACTGGGCGAAGAGAAGCGACAAGAGATCGTCGAGCAGGCGATGCGCGAGGGGACGTGCCAGCACATCAAGGAGTTGCCGCAGTCGGTGCGCGATACGTTCGTTGTGTCGGCGGATGTGACTGCCGATGAACATGTGCGCATGCAAGGCGCGTTGCAGGCGTTCGTAGATAACTCGCTGTCGAAGACGGTGAATTTTCCCGAAGGCGCAACGGAACAAGATGTGGCGACCGCGTACATGCTGGCGTGGGAACTTGGATGCAAAGGCATCACGGTGTATGTGACGGGCTCGCGCGATAAAGTGGTGTTGGAGACGAATGCGACGGCGGATAAAAAGATGCCTCAACTTCAGCTAGCGGCGGATTCTATCAACCAAACGGCTCCTATGATATGGCACGATTCGAAGAAGCCGCGCCCGAAAGCGTTGGCGGGCAAAACGTATAACGTTGAAACGCCGGTCGGTAAGGCGTTCATCACCATCAATGAGAACGGCGGCGGTCAACCGTTTGAAGCGTTTGTCAATACCGCTAAAGCAGGCTCTGAAATTGCGGCGGTTTCTGAAGCGATTGGACGCTTGATCTCGTATATTTTGCGCATGGCTTCTCCGGTCGCGCCGGTTGACCGCATGCGCGAAGTCGTCGCGCAGTTGGCTGGCATTGGCGGCGGGCGTTCGTTGGGATTTGGCCCCAACCGTGTGCGCTCATTGCCTGACGGCATTGGGCAAGTGTTGGACGGCTATTTGAATGAGAAGAACGGAGTTGCCGCGGGAACGAATGGGAACGGCAAACACGGCGAGTCGTCAGCCCGGAAGGTGAAGATCGGCGACCTGTGCCCCGAATGCGGCGAAGCCGCGGTGGTGAATGAAGAGGGTTGCAGGAAGTGTTATGCGTGCGGGTTTTCGGAATGCTAGAGGTTTGAAAGTTGGCGGACGAGGAGACTCGTCCGCTTTTTGTTGTGATTGCTGATTACGCAAATCTCATTTCATCATGCAATCGCGCAATCCTTTCCAAACGCTTTCAGGCTGGCTGAACGCTATGGAAATCGGCGTATTGAATCCGGCTAAAGTGTTGAGAAGTTCCCCGCTTTGGTCGAGCAAAAGGATGCCGCCCTCATAGCCGACCCAGACGACGTCGTCATAAGGGTTGACTCCCACAAGGTGCGCGTGAGACGGAGTTTCCATCTTAAAGAGAATTTCGCCCGCCGGGCTGATCTTCACAACAGAGCCGGCGACGGACTGATCGTAGTTTGAGTTTGCTACCCACGCGCTATGATCTTGCGGGTAGATGGCGACTGCAATTGGATTGCTCAAGCCGCCCGTCTTTGCTTGTACCGTTCCATCCCACGACCGCCTGTAAACGTCGCCTCTCATGGTGGTGTGCCAAACATCGCCGTTTAGCGGATCAACTGCAATTTGATGAAGTCCATTGGAGAAGAAATCCACATCGGATGTTTCAAATAGGATAACCCATTCGGGGGTCAGATGAATCAGTTTTTTAGATGCGCCGATCCAAACTGTGCCGTTGCGCGGGTCAAGCGAGAGCGACCAAAATCCCATTGGGACAATTCCTCTTCTTGAAGACAGGAATTTGCCGTTTGGGGCAAGTTGCGCGAGCAGGTAATCGTATTGACTCTGTCCCGGAGGCGCTATCAACTTTTGCGCCCATAGCCTGCTGTCGCGCGGATCAACCGCCAGCGTTCGCGTGCGGTACCCTTGAATTCGATCCTCCACCCGACCGTCTTGAGCCACCTTGACCAGTTGATCGTAATGGAGGTCGCCGATATCGCCCAACTCAGGCGCCCAAACTGCGTTTTGATTCGGATCGTAGGCGATCTGTCCACTTTGCCCAAATTGGACCTGCCATAGCCGCTTGCCATTCGGACACATTTTGACGAGATAGGTTTTGTTCAGTTGATCTCCCGCGTCCATGACCCAAATATAAGATGTGGGAGCGATGAAAAAATAAAGCCAAGCGGCAGATAGGAAGATGAGGAAAAATAGAAGCGCGCCTGACCGCACCGCGACTCTAAGATTAACGGTGATGTAATTTCGCCAATCCATGTCTGCTCCTTACCTTTGTTAACGATGATAAATATTCCCGCGCAGAAATTTTTAATCGCAACAATCTTAGTTCTTCCGTGAAAACCTCCACCACAGCAACCCGCCGACCAAAAGTATCCCCACGAATAACATAACGCCTTCGCTGGGGCTATTGTCAAATTCTTCTGCGGCGACAATAGCCGTTGGCGTGATTTCCGTCGTCGGCGGCGAGGTCATGGAAGCGCTCGGAAGCGGCGTGATCGTTGCCGGCGCTGGCGTAAAGGTCGCCGTTGCAGGCGGTGAAATACGTAACAGCAATTTTTGATTCGGGATGATGACAGACGTTGCGCCGAGTCCGTTCCAGTTCATCAAATCGGCGAGCGGCACGTTATACAAAGCGGCGATGCCTGAAAGCGTTTGTCCGATTTGCACGATGTGATAATAGTTGCCGTCCGCTTCGGGCGTCAGTTTTTGAATCGCGCTTAACGTGGGGCTTGGCGTGACGTTGCCCGGCGAGATGATAAGTTTCTGTTCGATCTGCAGGGGCCAGTCCGCTTGAAGCCCGTTTAACTGTAAAATCCGATCCACCGAAACACGATACGCCTCGCCGATGGTGAACAATGATTGATACGGTTGAACGACATGTACGATTCTTCCGTCCGCGTCGGGAGTTTGCGTCACGACCATACCGCGCGGAGTCGGCGTGGTGTATCCCGCGGTATCTTTACTGGGGATGAACAGGCGTTGCCCCGTTTGCAGAGGCGCAGCGCGCGAAATATTGTTCCACGCTTCTAAATCTTGAATAGTGATCTGATATGCGATCGCGATAGACCAGAAGGATTGCCCCGCTTTGACTTCGTGATAGATTTTTCCGCTTGTGTCGGGTGTGGCGATCTGAACGGGAACGATCAGTTGGGAGACTGGGTTAATCGCTGTTCCCGGGGTGGAACCGGCGCCCGCGGCAGACGTATAACTGCCGCACTCCTGCCCGGAAACATAAGCGGCTTGCAAGATATAATAGGTCTTACCGCCCACCGTCGCCACTCCCGCGCCGATATTGCAATATGCCGGGGTAACGGCGGGACGCATATGATCCGGGTCAGCCCAAACCGCCATGATCTCGTCAACGCCCATGTTCCCGCCGCTTACGGCGAAATTCTCGGTCGCCCAGACTGTGGCGCCGCCGCCGTAGCCTGCCGCAGCGAGACGCCCGCGCACGTCGCCGATATGCCACGACATGTTGTTTGCAGCCATCGTCTGCGCTGTGGCTTGAGCGACGGCGTTGATGATCGGGTCTTCGACGAGCGCGGGCAATCCGTACGATACGCGTAACGTGTTCATGGCGAGGATCAATTCATAAGCGCTGGTTTGCGCCGCCGCCGTTCGAGGGGGGATGAATAGAGCAAGTCCCCACACCGTCAGCGCGAAGAGCCGAGATAATTTTCTGAAACGCATGCGACAATTATAATTCGGACGCGCGCGCCCGATTCTTTTCCTTACGGCGAAATTGACGAGATGTTGTCGTCTGTCGAATACGATAAAGTAGATGATCTTCACAGGATAAACGTCACTAAACACAGGTTTAAAATATGTTATCCTGTTTTTAAGGAAGAAAGCATACCCTATTCAAGAGAGCGTCGAATCGCTAAAGCGCGTTTCGGACGCACGCTCAAAGGAGTAAACGCCATGAAAGTACAGAATAAAACGATCGTTGTTACCGGAGGCGGAAACGGCATGGGGCGTGAGATCGTCCTCA
The DNA here is from genome assembly GCA_022181005.1 of Anaerolineaceae bacterium. GTDB lineage: Bacteria > Chloroflexota > Anaerolineae > Anaerolineales > Villigracilaceae > Defluviilinea. The sequence continues at coordinate 8,304 of BQMV01000027.1, forward strand.
ACCTGCTCTCCAAAGGCGCAAATGTCGCCGCAGTGGATATGAACGAAGCCGCCTTGCAAGAGACGACAAATCTGGCTGGCGATAAGAAAGATAAGCTGGCAACCTTTGCCTTGAATGTCACCGATAAAAAAGCGGTGGACGCGCTTCCGCAGCAAGTAATCGCCCGCTTTGGCGCGGTGGATGGCATGATCAACAACGCCGGCATCATTCAACCTTTCGTTCGCTTGAGTCAACTGGAATTCGACGCGATTGAGCGTGTGCTCAACGTGAACCTGTATGGGACGATTTATATGCTGAAAGCGTTCCTTCCGTATTTATTAGAACGCCCGGAAGCGCACATTGCTAATGTGTCGAGCATGGGCGGTTTTCTTCCCGTGCCGGGACAAACGATCTATGGCGCAAGCAAGGCGGCGGTCAAACTGCTTACTGAGGGTCTGTATGCCGAACTTTTAGAGACGAACGTCGGAGTGACGGTGATCTATCCGGGCGCCATCGGCACAAATATCGCCGCTAACTCCGGCGTTGTCACTCCGGGCGGAGAAACTGCCGAGTCGTCCTCGTTCAAAATGCTGGCGCCGGAGAAAGCCGCCCAGATCATCGTAGACGCCGTTGAGGATGGTCGCTATAGCGTTACTGTCGGTTCGGACGCTTCCTTTTTAGACAAGTTCTACCGCTTCAACCCGAAAGGAGCGACGCACTTTATCTACAGGCAGATGAAAGCTCTGCTGGCATAATGAAGGGCAGCGGCTATGGTTAGGCTTATCCCCGCGACAGAACGTCTCATCCGCGCCCGCAGGTTGATTCAGCAAGCGCGCGAGCTTTCTGTTCCCTCGACCGGGCTGGGCAGATCCGATTTCTCTTACATCGCGCAAGTCAAAGATCTGTTTCGGCAAGCAAAGGATATGGTGAAGTTCATCCCGCAGACGGCGGGCGTTTCGGCGGAGATGAAGGAAGAAGTGGAGCGCATCTATGAGGAAGTCGAGCAGGCGACTCGCGACCTCTTGTATTGAACGCGAACGAGGCGTACAATAGACGCGCACTTCCACATTCAACGACCGGAAAGCGAGCGATATGACCGATAAGAAACTTGCCCAACTTCTCGAAGAGTTGCATGCCGCCCTTGACGCAACGGAAGCGGTGGACGAAAAAGGACGCGAGCTTCTGCGCGCGCTCAACGAAGATATCAAAGAACTCCTCGAGCGCTCCGAAGACGCCGGCGCCGCCGACTTATTGCTGGGACGGATGCAGGAAGCGACGAGTTACTTCGAGCGAACGCACCCTGAAATGGCTTCGGCGCTGTCCAAGTTATTGACCGCGCTCAGCAACGCAGGAATATAAGTTGAACAGAAATCCCTCCGGCAAAGGAGGGATTTCTTGTTTATTCTGGAGTGGGGCTTGGCGTTATCGGTGTCTCTGTGGGTGTTATTGTAGCGGTGGCGGTTGGTCCAGAGCCAACTGTTGCCGTGCCTGTTGTGGCGCTTCCGCCAACGACGATCTGCACATACACCTCGTCGCCGAAGAATTGTCCATTGGCGGTTTGCATGCGCCAATTTCCGCGCAATGTTCCGCTTTTGGTTGGCGCAACCATGTCTACGGAAATGTCCACGACCGCGCCGGCAGAAACTGGCGCTGGGAATGTGTATGTCGCGCCGCTCATCTGCTCGCCGCCCACGAAGGCGAACTTGAAGCCGGCGTCCCACGCGCATGTGCCTGAGTTGAGGACCTTCCATGTTTTAGTGAAACTTTGACCCGGTTCCATTGCGGCGTTATCTTTGATTGTTACATCGCTGGCGTATGTCATGCGATAACACGCGTTCACGCCGCCGCTCATCGTCGCCGAGGCGAGCGGAAGCGCTGCGCTTGTGATCGTGGCTAACGGCGCAAAAGTAGCCGACGCGGTCAGGGTGGGGAAGGGAGTCTCCGAGGGCGCGGCAAGCGCGGTCTGGGTGAGAGCCGCGGAAAACGTCTCGATGGCGAGCGCTTGGATTTCATCCACGCTCAGTGTGTTTGTGGGAGTCGCTGTCGCTTCGCCGCCTCCGCACGATGCGATCAGCAACGCGCATAATCCTACAATGATCAATTGTTTTTTCATTATTCTCCTTTCAGCGAGCCGTAATTTTACTTGCTTTCGCCCGACAGTTAACGGACGATTACCCTACGAAGTTCCTATTCTCATCATGCTATAATCTGCCGCGATGATTTACTTGGATTATTCCGCAACTACGCCTGTGGATTCTCGCGTCGTGGATGCGATGTCGCCGTTCTTCAACGCTTCTTTCGGGAACCCTTCGTCTGTTCACCGCTTCGGACAGATTGCCGAAGCCGCGATCGATTCGTCGCGCGAATCGGTTGCGCGCGTGTTGCATTGCATGCCCGATGAAATTGTTTTCACCTCCTGCGGCTCCGAATCGGACAACCTTGCGATTCGCGGCGCGGCATACGCGATGCGCGAAAAGACCGGCGCAAAATGGATTCTCGCCTCGCGCGCCGAACATCCCGCAGTGACGAAGACCCTTGAGCATCTTGGAAAATACGATGGCTTCCTCATCGAATGGCTGGATGTGAACGAGCATGGCATGGTCACGCCAGAGACTGTTGCAAAAGCGATCTGCGGAGACACTGCAATTGTCTCTGTGATGTATGCGAACAATGAGATCGGCACGATCAACCCAATTAAAGAAATTGCCGAAATATGCCGCGCAAACAAAATTCTTTTTCATACCGACGCTGTCCAAGCCGCCGCGTATCTTCCGCTTGATGTGAACGAACTCGGCGCGGACATGATGTCGCTCGGCGCGCACAAATTTTATGGACCGAAAGGCGTTGGCGCGTTGTACGTCCGCAAAGGGACTCCGCTCGTTCCGCATCTTACCGGTGGGGGGCAGGAGTTCAACCTCCGCGCAGGGACTCAGAACGTGCCGTACATCGTCGGCTTTGCGGAATCTTTGCGGTTGACTCACGAAGAGCGCGAACAACGTGTGGCGCACGTCCAGCCATTGCGCGATAGAATTATCGGCGCCGTTCTCGAATCGATTCCTGATTCTCGACTCACTGGCGACATGGAGTCGCGCTTGCCTCATCACGCCAGTTTCGCCTTCAAAGATGTAGATGGAAATTTACTGCTCACTCTTCTCGACGCGGCGGGCTTTGCCTGCTCCTCTGGCTCTGCCTGCAAAACGGGTAACCCTGAGCCGAGCGACGTGATGAACGCAATTGGTTTGTCGCGCGAGTGGAGATTGGGGTCGTTGCGGGTGACTCTTGGGAAAGATACATTGCCTGAGCATGTCGAGTCGTTTTTGAATACATTGCCCGCCGTAGTTGAAAAAACTCGCAAATTGAACCACGGATGAAAATGATGAAAGAGATTTTAAAAGATAACGCCGCGCTTGATTTAATCACAGAGAAAATCATTGGTTGCGCATATGAAGTAAGTAACACGCTTGAGATCGGACGAGCACACGTCTGAACTCCAGTCACGTGGCCTTCTCTCGTATGCCGTCTTCTGCTTGATAAAA
>BQMV01000028.1 GCA_022181005.1 Anaerolineaceae bacterium
CGTAATTAACGTGGATCGGCTGTTTTTCGTCGGAGACGTTTAGCGCCACAATGAATGTTTTCCATTCGTACGCGCGCGAATAAGCGTAAACGCCGTTTGCCGACCACAGTCGCTTTGTATCGCCGCGTCTAAAGGCGGGATTCTTCTTTCGCAACGCGATGATCTCTTTGAAATAACCTAGCAAGTCTATATCCCATTTATGTTCATCCCACGGAAACGCTCTTCGGCAATCGGGGTCGTGTTCGCCAGCGAGACCGATCTCGTCGCCGTAGTAAATACAGGGCGCGCCCGCGATGGTCATAATGAACAGCCACGCCAGTTTGAGACTGTCCTTGTCGCCGCCGGCGAATGAGAGGAAGCGCGGCATGTCGTGACTATCGAGCAGGTTCAATTGCGAACGGACGATTTCAGGCTTGTAGAGACTCATGATATGGTCAATTCGATCGGCGAATTCGTGAGCGTCAATGGGGCGATGGATATTGCGAAAGTTTGACTGCTGATGCGCTATGCGTAGGTCGAGTTGGCTGGCGGGGAAGAACGCCGCGCAAGCGTTTGTGAGGACGTAATTCATCGTCGCGTCGAATTGGTCGCCTTGCAGCCAGCGTTGAGCCTCGTGCCAAATCTCGCCGACGATATACGCTTCAAGGTTGACGTTGCGGACGCGTTCGCGAAACTCGCGCCAAAAGCCATCGTCGTCAATTTCGGCGGGAACATCGAGTCGCCAGCCATCCGCGCCGAGGCGCATCCAATGTTCTGCCACGTTGAAGATAAATTCGCGCACCGCCGGGTTGTTTGTGTTCAACTTTGGCAGGGCGGGTAAGTTCCACCATGCGCGGTAGCCGATGGCGGCGAGGCTGTCTTCGTGATGTAGAAGTTTTTGCTCATGCGGACTTGGGTACGCGCCCCAATGTTTTTTGCCCGTTAATCGCTCCTCGTCGAAAAAGAACCAATCTTTATACGGCGAACTTGCGCCGTTTTCGAGAACATGATGGAATTGCCAAAAGCCGCGCGAAGCGTGATTAAATACCCCGTCGAGTATGACGCGGATGTTTTTCTTGTGCGCCGCATCCAACAGAACGCGGAACGCGTCATTGCCGCCGAGGAGCGGATCCACGTTGTAATAATCGTAGGTATGATAACGGTGGTTGGATGCGGAAGCAAATATCGGATTGAGGTACAGCGCTGTAACGCCCAAGTCTTTGAGGTAATTGAGTCGCTCCGCGACGCCGTGCAGATCGCCGCCCTTGAATCCGTGCGGGGTGGGAGCCGAATCCCACGCTTCGAAACCGATGCCGGGCATACGCCTGCCGCGCGCGAATCGGTCGGGGAAAATTTGATAAAAAACTGCGTCTTGCACCCATTCTGGTGTGGTCATTGAGCCTCATGTAATAAAGCGGCGCTTGCCGCTTTATTAGTGATTTAAGAAAAATACGGAATTATCGAATCGCCTGCTCGGTCGCGGCGTTGAAGAGATGGAGTTGATCCATGTCGAAAGCGACTGTAACCTGGTCGCCGACATGCGCCTTTGTGCGCGGATCAACGCGAGCGATAAATGTATCGCTCGCGTTCATTAAGTAGAGGAAAGTTTCATTGCCCATCAATTCGGCGACGTCCACCGTTGCGCTGACTGTTTCCGTGTTGATGTTGGCGGGGATAAATTCCGTAGCGTGGATGTTCTCTGGGCGGATGCCGAAGACGATCGGAGTTCCGACATAGGATTGATAAGGTTGCGCAAGCGCGGGAGGAATCGCAATGTTGAAATTGCCGGCGCGCATAGCGAGGGCGCCGTTTTTTTGTTCCAGCGTCCCACGGAAGAAGTTCATGGATGGCGAACCGATGAAGTCTGCAACAAACATATTGGCGGGGTAGGCATATAGATTATGCGGCGTGTCTAATTGTTGCAACACGCCTTTATTAATGACCGCAATGCGCGTCGCCATTGTCATCGCTTCGGTTTGGTCGTGCGTCACATAGATGAATGTAGTTTGCAGCCGTTGATGAAGTTTGCTGATTTCGGCGCGCGTTTGCACGCGCAATTTAGCGTCGAGATTTGAGAGCGGTTCGTCGAAGAGAAAGACCTTCGGCTCGCGCACGATGGCGCGCCCAACCGCTACACGCTGGCGTTGTCCGCCCGAAAGTTGACGCGGCTTGCGTTGGAGCAGATCTTGAATACCGAGAATTTCTGCGGCTTCGGTGACGCGACGTTTGATCTCATCCTTGGGCGTTTTGCGAAGTTTTAAGCCGAACGCCATGTTATCGTACACCGAGAGATGCGGGTACAAGGCGTAGGATTGAAAGACCATGGCGATGTCGCGATCTTTCGGCGCCGCGTCGTTGACGAGGCGATCGTCAATGTAGATTTCGCCGCTGGTCGCTTCTTCCAAGCCTGCCAGCAGACGTAGAACGGTGGTTTTTCCACAGCCCGAGGGACCGACCAATACTAGAAATTCTTTGTCTTCAATGTGGATGTCGAGATCGTTCACAACGGTCGCTTCCCCATATTTTTTGAAAACGTGTTTGAACGTTACGCTAGCCATGAGTCTTTCCTCCGTTTCGCGAGAATATCGTGAGCGCATTATACACCGGCGCATAACGCTCGAAAACGCGGGCTATTAAGTTTGAGCGCAATGGACCTAAGCGGGTATAATACCCTTTGGAGGCTTCTCATACATGGAAATCACCTGGTACGGACATTCCTGTTTTCGTCTCACCGAACGCAGCTATGCGACGGTAACGACGGATCCATTCGACAGCAAATCCATCGGCTACTCGGCGCTTAAACTTAAATCAGATATCGTTACGATCAGCCACGACGCGCCCGGTCACAATCATGCGGACGCAGTCAAAGGCGCTTCGCACGTTATCCGCGGACCGGGCGAATTTGAGATCGGCGGCGTGTTCATCACCGGCGTCGCCACCGAAAATGGCGACGCCGGCGGCAAGAAAAAGGGAAGCGCCGCGCCGCGCAACACGATCTATGTGTTCGATTATGACGGCATCACGGTGGCGCATCTTGGCGATTTGCGGCAAACGCCGACTCAATCGGAACTTGAATTATTGGGCACAATTAACGTTGCGCTGACGCCGGTCGGCGGAGGCGGCGGGTTAAACGCGGCGAAAGCGGCGGAGGTCATTAGCCTGATCGAACCGAATATCGTGATCCCGATGCACTATGCTACGCCTGCCGCGAAATTATCGCTCGACTCACTCGGCAAGTTCATCAAAGAGATGGGCTTGTCGAAGCCTGAGCCGCAACCGTCGCTGAAAGTAACGCGCTCCAGCCTTCCCGATGAAACGCGCGTGGTCGTATTAGACTATCAGTCGAATTAGAATTATTAAGGACTTATGGCTGCCAAAGTATTGATGACATGGGATATCCTCGGCGAACGAAACAACGAGTATTTTGAATTCGTTATCGGCGAATTTATCCCCGGTGTGCAACGATTGGGCTTACAACCCGCCGAAGCCTGGGCGACCATCTATGGTTCGTATCCGCAAATTCAAGTGGGCTTGCTCGCGTCCGACGCGACGCAAGCGCGCCAGATCCTCTCGTCCAACGATTGGGGCATTTTGCAAGAACGTCTGTTTGGTTACGTTAAGAACTTCTCGTATCGAATCGTCATGGCGCGCAGCGGGTTTCAGTTCTATACCTCTTCCTAGCGCATCGTTGCGGAGAGATCGAAGCGGCGATCTGCTTGCAGGCGCAACCTTTTGATGAGAATTTCAACTCTCTTTTTTCTCTGCGGAGTCGAGGGCGCGGTCGCGTTGACCGCGCTCCTTTTGATTCCTTCTGAAAGCGCGCATCTTTCGCTTGCGCGGTTGGCGTTAATCGCGATCTTCGTCGCCCTGATCGCGCTTTCGGTGTGGCAGGGATTCCGCCCCTTCCGAATGGAACGCTTTGCTCAGCCTCGCCCGATCGCTTTTCTCGCGTTGCTCGCGCTGACGTTAAGCCTGACTCTCTTTCTTCTACGTTATCTCAACCCGCAAACATCGCTGCCTATCTATGCGCGCCTAAGTCCGTTATTGTGGTATTTGCTGATCCTCTCGATCCAGTTTGCGTTATACCTCCTTTACCTTAAAGCGGGATTTCACCTTGACGCGCTTCGACAAAACAAACCGACCCTGCTTGCCTCGTTGGCGGCGTTTGCGTTGTTGCTTGCCTTATTTGCTTTTGTTGCGTTCACTAAACTTGGCGTTGCCAAAGACAGCGCTTATTGGGGCGAGCCCGGCGTTCCCATGCTCGGCTGGCAGTTCATTCTTGCGATGCTCCTCGGCGCGGCAATGCTTATTCGCCAATTTTGCTGCTGCACGACGCAAAACGCGCAGATCGCGTTTCGTTCTTTCCTCTTTCCTCTTTCTATTTATCTCGTTGCCTCGATCCTCTGGCTCTCTGTTCCGATCTCTTCTCTCAAAAATACGTTCTACGCGCCCATTACGCCTCCGTATACAACGCCGTTTCCCTACTCTGACGCAGGCTTTTACGACTACCTCTCTCAATCTTTGCTCATCGGCGCGGACTATTTCGGGGGCATTCCGCCGCGTCCGTTGTATGTGATCTTCCTTGCCGCGCTTCATTTCTTGTTTGGTCAAGACTACGTCAAGATTATCGCCGCGCAGACCATGGTCTTCGCTTTGTTTCCAGTCGCGCTGTATTTTCTTGGAATCAAACTTCATTCCCTCGCCGCCGGCGCGACAATCGCCTTCTTCGCCGTCTTTCGCGAATTGACCACGCTGTGGGTCTCCGCCAACACGCGTACCGCCAGCGTAAAGATGTTCGTCACCGATTTCGCCACTTCGTTAGGCATTGCGTTTGCAATTCTTGTTGTTATTCGTTGGTTCGAACGGCGCGACGTTAAATCGGCGATTATCGCCGGCGGATCGTTCGGGCTGCTGCTGTTATTGCGCACTCAATCGCTGCTTATCGTCCCGGTAATCGTCGCGCTTGCCTTCTTTGCGCATCAGAGGAAGATGAAAGATTGGCTGTTCGCTTGCGCTATTTTCGGTCTGACGATGACCGTAACCATTGCGCCATGGCTAATTCGTAATTATCAAATCGTCGGTCAATTTGCCTTCGACGATCCATCGCAGATGGCGGTTATTTTTTCGCAGTATTCATTTGAGGGGAATCTGGATATCAGCCAGTTTGATTTTAAGAACGAAAGCCTTGGAAGGCGTCTCCTCGCGTTTACGCTGGAAAACCCCGGCTTCGTGGCTGGCTTCGTAACTAATCATTTCCTTAATACTGAGATCGGCGGCTTGCTGACGTTGCCGTTGCTTAAGCCGTTTAATGGCTTGCGCGCGCCGGTGAACTTATATTGGGTTGAGTGGGATGGAGCGCTTGAAGGGCGCAACCTTGCATTAATCGTCTTTTATCTCGCAATCATCGCTGTCGGGCTTGGCGCGGCGTGGCGGCGCCATCGGTGGGCGGGATTAACTCCGCTGGCGTTCAACGTGGGATACGCATTAGCGAACGGCGTTTCGCGTTTTTCCTCGTGGCGTTACAACCTGCCGGTGGATTGGATCGCGTATTTCTATTTCGGCATTGGCGCGATTGAAATTCTTGTTTGGCTTGCATCTCTTTTCGGCGCGAATATTTCGAAGATGTTCTCAACTCAAACCGTTGAACTAAAACGAGGATCGTTCAAGCCCAAACAACTTGTTATTGTTGCCGCATTTATCTTGCTTGGCTCGCTTCCGTGGCTCGTGCAGGGAATCGCCCAACCGCGTTACACATCCACGCCCGAAGAGTTGAAGGCGCAAACCGTCGCTCAGAATCCCGCGTTGGCGCGATTTTTGTCCCAGCCTGATTCGCAAATCCTTGAGGGCAGGTTGCTCTATCCGCGCTTCTTCCGCCGCAATAACGGAATCGCTTCGAAGACGCCCTGGGCGGTCTATGCCGTTCGCGATTTTTCGCGGCTCGGATTCATAGTGATCAACTCTGCCGTGCGCAATGTTATCTTTCCCGCCGACCAACCTGTTTTTCTGACGCATGGCGCAGATGTGATCGTTGCGGGCTGCCAGCGCGACGACTATCTCGAAGCGCGTTGGTTGTATTTCCCTGCAGCGGATGAAACGCATCAGAGCGAAGCGTCTTTCGCCGTCTGTTTTCCATAAATACGGTTTTCATGCGCCGTTTTCCTTCCAAATTATTAAATTGGTACGCCGAAAATAAACGGACCCTCCCTTGGCGCGGACATCGAAGCCCTTACGCGGTTTGGGTTTCGGAGATTATGCTTCAGCAAACGCGGGTGGAGACGGTGATTCCGTATTTCAAGAAATGGATGAAAACTTTTCCTACGGTGTATACGTTGGCGCGAGCCTCTGAACAAGACGTGTTGAACGCGTGGGAAGGGCTTGGTTACTACAGCCGCGCGCGAAATTTTCACAAAGCTGCAAAGATTGTCGTTGAAGATCATGAAGGCAAACTGCCGCGCGATATGACCGAATTGCAAAAACTGCCGGGTATCGGACGTTACACGGCGGGCGCGTTGGCTTCGATCGTTTTTGGCATGGACGAACCGGCTCTTGACGGCAACTTGAAACGCGTCTATGCGCGCTTATTCGATGTAGAGGCGCCGGTCAACTCAACGGAAGGGGAGAGGCTGCTCTGGGAAATCGCTCGCGAGAATTTGCCCACGGGTAAGGCGGCTGATTTTAATCAGGCGTTGATGGACTTGGGCGCGACGATTTGCCTGCCGAAGAATCCGCGTTGCGAGGTTTGCCCGCTTGCGAAAGAATGTAAGGCAAAGGCGCGGAACGTTCAGGGGTTGCGCCCGGTAAAAACGATGAAAAGAGCAATGCCGCGTTACACTTATGCGGCGGCGGCGATCATCAAGCGAATTAATGGTTCGCCGTGCGCGTTGCTGGTTCAACGTCCGTTGAAGGGGTTGCTCGGCGGGATGTGGGAATTCCCTAACGCGCGCGTTGCGGGCGACCCGGCTGAAGCGTTGGCGCCGGCGCTTGAAACCGCATACAGGCTGACGGTCCGAAAGAAGCGCGGGGTTCAAAATCCACTTGCGATCGTTAAGCATGCTTATTCGCATTTTAGCGTCGTCGTTCACGCTTTTTTATGCGAGTCGGCGCTGAAGAAGACAAACGCTGCTTTAAAATGGATTCGATTGAAAGATTTGGAGAAATATCCGATGGGGAAAATTGACCGGACGATTGCGCGAAGAATAATAAACGACAGCCGTTTTTAAGGACGGCTGTCGTTCGTCGTTTACGCCTTGCTCAGCGTGACCAACACCATCGGTCGGCGCCCGGTCTCTTCGTAGAGATAAGAGCGCACTGCGTTGGCGATATCTTTTTCGCTTTCGCCTCCGCTGCCGACCACGTCCATAATGTGTGCGCGGACTTCGGGCAGGAGCGCTTCGGCGTCTTCCGGCGAGACGAACCCGCGCGTGATAATTTCGGGATCGTGCAGCAGCCGCCCGCTGAGTTTGTCTACGCTGATGTCAATCAGGAAGATACCGGCGCGCGCAAGTTTTTCACGTTCGCGCATGATGCTGAAGTCGGTCTCGCCGATCGAGTCGCCGTCTACGAATACATAGCCGCCGGGGATGCGTTCGCCAAGCGTGAGGTTTCCGCCTGAAAGGATGACAATTTGCCCGTTCTCGACCACTACCGCGTTCTTTTCGGGCACGCCGACTTCGACCGCCAACTTTGCGTGGCGCCTGAGGTGACGTAATTCGCCGTGAATCGGGATGAAGTGTTTGGGTCGAACTAGATTCACGAGGAGTTTCTGCTCTTCTTGCGAAGCGTGACCGGAGACATGCACTGGCGCGATCGCATCGTACACGACCTCGGCGCCGCGATGCAGCAAGCGGTTAATCGTGCGGCTGATCGTTTCTTCGTTGCCGGGGATGGGATGCGACGACAACACGACCGTGTCGCCTTCTTTCAGGCTGAAGAGGCGGTTTGTGCCGGCGGCGAGCCGTCCCACGATGGATGAAGGTTCGCCCTGTGAGCCGGTGCACATGATCGCTACTTTGTGATCTTGCATTTTTAACGCTTGATCCATCGGTACGATCAGATCGTCGGGGATGTCTAGGTAGCCTAATTTGCGCGCGATCTTGACGTTGTCCACCATGCTCGGACCCGCGAACGTGATTTTGCGTCCAAATTTCTTCGTAGAGTCTGCCACTTGTTGCACGCGCGAGATCAGCGACGCGAAGGTCGCTACGATGACGCGTCCTTGCGCCTCGGCGAAGACCTTGTCGAACGCGGGACCGATCACTTTTTCGGAAGGAGTCCAGCCGGGGCGTTCGGCGTTGGTCGAGTCAGACAGCAGCACGTCCACGCCGCGGCGCGAGAATTCGGCGAGTTTGGCGTAGTCGGTGGGCCAGTTGTCCACGGGCGTATGATCGAATTTAAAATCGCTCATGTGAACGACGAGCCCGGCGGGAGTTGTGATTCCCAACCCGACTGAATCGGGAATTGAGTGACAGATATGGAAGAATTCCACTTTGAAGGGTCCAATCTCTATCATGCCGCCCGCTTCGATGGTGTTTAGGTCCGCTTTGGTGGAAGCGCTGTTGCGCGCAAGTTTGCCTTCGATTAACCCGCGCGTGAGCGGCGTAGCGTAGACCGGCGCGCTGACATCGTTGAGCAGATGATGGATCGCGCCGATATGATCTTCATGCCCATGTGTGATGACGATGCCGACCACGTTGCCGGCTCTGGCGCGCAAATATTCATAATCGGGAACGATGTAATCAATTCCGATCATATCGTTGGTAGGGAACATGATGCCGGCATCTACCACCAGAATCTTGTTCTGGAATTCATAGGCGGTCATGTTCTTGCCTACTTCCCCGAGCCCCCCCAGGGGAATAATCTTCAGTTTTCCTTGCTTACTCATAAAATAGTTTTTCCTTTAAAGTTGTTAAATTATTTATCCGCCATTAGCGGTAAAGGTCTGGTTATTGAATTAATAAAAAAGACCTCGCTGACTTACTCGCGAGGGATTGGCAAATCTCGTGCGATTGTTTCATACAAACTGCCCACTTTGGCAGGTTAAGATCAACTTCAGCGGGCGGAAGTATAGCAGGGCGCGTGAATTTTGTAAAGCGGGCGCGGCTTTTGTTAGCGTAAAGTAGAAAGATCCTTCATGTTGGGCTAACGCGTCTCATTTTAAAATTGACATCTCCGCTCCGCTCATGTACACTCCGTTTATGGATATAGACCTCAATCTCTATCGTCATGAAGTGCGCGTTTCGACGAATCCGTTGGTGAGACTTTCGGCGATCGATATTTCGCCCGAACATCCGCGACGGACGTTTGTTTTTATTCATGGCTTTGGCGGGCGCGCCGCGCAGTGGCATAACCAATTGCAGAAGTTTGCCGTTGAGAATCGCGTTATCGCGCTCGATATGCGCGGGCATGGGCTTTCGGACAAGCCCGCCCGCGGGTACGACATGCCTCAATTAATTGCGGATATAGAGACCGCCTTAACATTATTGAACGTGCAAGGCAAATTTGTTCTGGTTGGGCATTCCTTCGGCGGGGCGATTGTCACCGAGTATGCGCTGAAAAATCCGAACCGCGTTGAAAGTCTGATCTTGATCGCTTCGGCAGGGCAGTATCAGTTACGGCCGTTATTCCGAATGGCGTTAAATTTGCCGGTTTCTGTTTTACGCTGGATTGGCCCGCTGACCAGATCATGGCTTCACGGCGCGCCATTCGCGCTCAAGTGGCTGTACCGCGACGCCATGTCTCGTTGGAACGGTTGGGAGCGTTTTTCTCAACTGAACGTTCCGACGCTGGTCATTCGCGGTCATCGCGACCGGGTGTTTGAGCGTCCCTTGTTCGAGAAGGTTACCGCTTCTATTCCGGGCGCGGAAGACGCCGATATCCGCGTGTCGGGACACATGGTCATGTTGGAGCGACGCGACGCGGTAGGGCGGGCAATCGAGCGTTTTCTCGAAGGCGAGAGCCAGCGGTCATGGCGCGCCTCGGATGTTGGACCGCAGAAGAAGGGCAAAGGCGGACGCGACGCGTTGCGCAAGGCGCGTCCGTGGTTGGAGAGTTATGCGCAAGGCGTGCCTTACACTGTGAGCGTGCCGAATATCCCGTTGCATCACTTACTGCGTTCCGCGGCGCGGAGATTTCCTAATCGCCCGGCGATCTTCTTCGAAGGCAGTCGTTTGTCGTATCGTCGTTTGAATCGCGAGGCAAATCGTTTTGCGAATGCGCTGATCGCGCTTGGCGTGAGCAAGGGCGCGCGCGTAGTGTTGTTGCTGCCGAATGTTCCACAGATGGCGATTGGTTTCTACGGCGCGATGAAAGCCGGCGCGACGGCGGTCTTTGTCCCGCCGGTGCTTGAGCCCGAAGAAGTGGTGCGGCAAATCAAAGATTCGGAAGCCAGCGTACTGGTGACGTTATCCATGTGGGCGGGACTCGCCAGAAAGATCCAGGAAGAGAGCGGCGTGCCGCATGTAGCGCTGACCGACCCGGCGGAGTATGTATCGCCGTTGAAATATCTGATCTCCGCATGGCGTAATCGCGGTTACGGTTTGTCGAACTCTCTGCGCTGGCGAGATTGGCTGAGCGGCGTCAGCAATAAATCGCCGACGGTGGATGTGCGCCCCGACGATCTGGCGGTGATTCAATATACCGGCGGCACGACGGCGCAATCTAGAGGCGTGATGCTTTCGCACCGCAACCTTGTGGCAAACGCCCTGCAGACGCGCCATTGGATGCCCGAAGCGCGCGAGGGACGCGAACGTTTTCTATGTGTGGTTCCGATCTTCCATAGTTACGGGCTGACGACGGCGATGAACGTACCGGTATCGGTTGGCGCGGCGATGATTATGAAGGCGCAATTCCAAACGCTGGATACGCTCAAGACGATTAAGAAATACAAGCCAACGATTTTCCCGGGCGTGCCGAATATGTATCGCGCTATCAACACATTCCGGCGCGTGCGTAAATTCGGCGTTCAGTCTATTAATTACTGCATCAGCGGCTCCGAGCCGCTGCATGTGGAAGTGCAAGAGACGTTTGAAAAAATTACGAAAAGCCGCCTTGTGGAGGGTTACGGGCTTACGGAAGCCTCGCCGGTCACGCACGCCAACCCCCTGAGTGAGAAGCGTAAAGCAGGCTCGATCGGTATCCCGCTTCCTTCTACTGAAGCGAAGATCGTAGATCTATCGAATAAGGAAAAAGAAGTGAAATTGGGACATATTGGCGAATTGGCGATTCGCGGTCCTCAGGTGATGTTAGGCTACTGGAAAGATTCTAAAGCGACGAAGGAAGCTTTTGCAGGCGGCTGGTTGCTCACCGGCGACATTGCGCAGGTAGACGAGGACGGCTATACCCGTATCATCGCTCGTAAAGCGGATATGTGGTATCCCAGCGCATTGAAGAAACAACCCGCTTTTCCACGCGATGTGGAAGAGGTTATCTACGAGATTCCGCAGATCAAAGAAGTTGCCGTGACCGCTGTGGCGGGCAACCCGTTTGCGTTTATTATTGCAAGCGGCGAACGCCCAACGCCCGATGCGGTGATCTCGTATTGCAAGCGCCGGCTGCCGTCGTATTTGGTTCCGCGTTTTGTGATCTTTATGGACGAGCTTCCCAAGTCATATGTTGGTAAAATATTGCGCCGCGAATTGGCGCGCAGATATGAAAAACGAATTAGAAATTGAACTTCCTACAACAGCAAACGATATTCGGAAAGGAAGCGGAGCGCCGGTC
>BQMV01000029.1 GCA_022181005.1 Anaerolineaceae bacterium
AAAAGTACAGGAGCCATCTCGTACCTCTAGCATAATACTAACAATGCCCTCGCTTTGCAAATCTCCACTCGTCAAAATTTATCTACAACCTTGTAGCGCGCATGCGTTCTCTGCATTCGCGGTCAAACTTGTATTTATGCCTTTTCCCCGCTCGCTTTCATCCACGCCTTCAGCATATTCAGCGCGTCCTCTTCCATGATCGGGCTTTCGCATAAAATACGTCCCGCGCAGCCGAACTCCTTCAACGCCTCGAACAGAAAATTGATCTTCAGGTCGGACTCTTTCAACGTGAGATGATGCTTCTCGCCTTTCGGACCATATTCGATCCCCGACAAATGGATGTGCAGATTCTTCAACGCCTCTTTTCCCAGGGCGGCTTGATACGCCTCCAGCAGCCTTGTCCACTCTTTGACCGTGTTCATCGTCCCGTCGCCCGGACGCGCATGCAGATGAGCGAAATCCAGACATGGCTGCACGTTCTTGACCGCCTTGCTCATCTCCAACGTATCTTCGAGCGAACCCAACATCGCAGATTTGCCCATCGTCTCCGGACGTAGGATGACTGGGTTGCCTTTCTTCTTCAATTCATCCGCGCAATCTTTCAAGCGTGGGATGGCGACCTTCAACACTTCGGCGGGCGGACGCCCGAAATACGAACCGGGATGGAAGACGATATCCGTTGCGCCGGCGAGGTTGCCGTAGTGCGCCGCGTCCATAAGACGTTTGCGCGACTTGTGCCACTCTTCCTCAGTCGCGTTCAAATTGAAGAAATACGGCGCATGGACGCTCAACGAGACGCCATGCTCGTTCGCCGTCTGCTTGATTGCCGCGCAAGTTTCCTCCGACACGCGCACCGACTGCACCCAACCTAACTCGAACGCGGTTAAGCCGATGGACTTGCTGAACTGAATCGCGCCGACCGATCCGCCCGGCTTTTTGGGCGTCACGATGGGCGAACCAACCGTGCCGAATTTGAAAGAGAGCGTCATAAAATCTCCAGTCTTAAATCTCTAGTCTCAAGCGATCAAGGGACGGTAGTCAGCGTCGCGATCTTCGCCCACAATGGCGGACCGAGGATCAACAGCCCGATCAACACGCCCGCCAGCGCCGCGATCAACACCGCACCTGCGCCCACATCTTTGCCGACCTTTGCCAGCGGATGCTTCTTCGGGCTTGCCAAATCTACAACCGCTTCAATAGACGTGTTGATGAACTCGGCGGTGAACACGACGGCAATCGTCAACGCGAGGATCGCCCAATCGTGTAAACCTATCTTGAGCCACAAGCCCAAAATAACCACCAATGCGGCGATAAGAGAGTGAATCCATGCGTTGCGCTGGGTCTTCAATACGTATTGCCAGCCGCGCAAGGCATACCCAATGGCGGCAATGCGAGAAAGGATAAAGGATTTCATATTGCGTACCGCGCTCGCTTCGTACGGCAGCATTCATGCTGCCCTCAACGACAAGATTTATCTTGTCGTATCGCGACACGCCGGTTAATTATTCCTCTCGAATTTGAATTGCACCCAACCCTAGCGATTCTAAAATCTCTTTTTGCGCTTTCCACATCTTGGCTTTTTCTTTCGGCTGAGCATGGTCGTGACCAAGCAAGTGCAACACGCCATGCACGATTAGCAGTTGTATTTCCAATTCTAACGCGTGACCGGCGATTTTTGCTTGCGCTTTTGCGCGGGGAATCGAGATCAGGATATCGCCGAGATAGGGCGAGCCGGTGTCAGGGTCCGATTCGGAAGCAGGAAAAGACAGCACATCGGTGGGCGAGTCGATTCCAAGATAATCTCGATTGAGTTGTCGCAGTCGCTCATCGCTTGTCAGCACAACGGATAGCTCCGCCTCGGGCGTTTGATTTTGGTGGGTCAGCGCGGCGCGTGCAGCGCGTTCGACGACCTTTTTGGAAAAGTCAAATTTAGATTTGATATTGATCATTGTGCGCGCGGTTTATTTTCTCGGCGTCGTGAGTACGCTGACGATCGCCGCCTTCTCGTCGGGGTACGATATGCGCGGATGATGCGTGCCGCGCAAAATGTTTACGAACGCTTCGGTGACGATGCTGAGGTCGTGCAGAGTAAGTTGAGTGTTGTCGAGTTGCCCGTGTTTTTGCGCGAATTCGATTGTGGAAAGCACCAATTTGGTAAGCGACGCTTCGTCTTGCGGGTGTTCGGCGCGCGCGCGCGCTTCGGTTCCGTCGGCGAGCATGAGCAGCGCCGTTTCGCGCGAGCGCGGGCGCGGTCCGGGGTAGCGAAAGCGCTCAAGGTCCACTTTGGACGCGTCGCCGCCGGCGGCTTCGACGGCTTGGTTGTATTGATAGCGCGTGATCATCGTGCCGTGATGTTCGAGGATAAAATCGTCAATGCGGCGCGGCAGACGGTGCTGACGCGCCAACGTTATACCGTCGAGAACGTGCGCGATGATAGTTTCCGCCGTCTCTGCCGGGTCTTTATCTTCATGCGTATTGATCTGTCCTTGCGGCTGGTTCTCGATAAAAAACATGGGATTCATGGCTTTGCCTACGTCATGAAACATTGCGCCGACGCGCGTCAGCAATGCGTCGGCGCCGATCAATTCGGCGGCTTGTTCGGCGAGATTTGCCACTTGTAAACTATGCTGATAGGAGCCGGGCGCGTGACGCAGAAAGAACTGCAATAACGGCGAATCGGGGCGCGAGATTTCGATCAGCTGCAGGGCGGTGGTTAAGCCGAGCATTTGAGCGAGGAAGTATTGCGAAAGAAGCGCGATGCTCGAAGAAGCAAGCCCGCTGAAGATTGCCGCGCCAGCCAGCTCAAGCAGGCCGGTCACATCGGTCAATGTGAAGGGGAAGCGGAAAGCAATTAATGCGACAATGCCGGTAATCGCGATCGCCAACCCTGCGCGGAAGAACGTCCACACGCGCCGCGCCGCGCCCAACGCCAGCACGCCGATCAACGAGGAAATTAAGTAATAAGGCAAGAGGTCGAGCATATTGGGCAACCCGTAGGGCGCAAGAATTGCAATTGCCACCGAAAAGACGATGCCGGCTTCCATGTGAAAGAGCGTCGCAATCAGCAGCCCCAGGGCGGGCAATGGAAAGGCGTAAGGCACTACGGTTCGCCCCGGAACGCTTAAACGCGCGGCAATGATAAAGGCGGAAAAGATGAACGCGATAACGATGAGGCTGCGCGCGTCGCGCAAGAATGGCATGCGCCGCCGCGAAAAGTACAGGTAAATAAACATGGCGACGCCCAGCGTCAGCGCGCCCGCGCCGGCGTATCCTTGCCAGGCGTTTTTTGCGCGAATCAAGCGGAATTGTTCAAGCGCTTCGAATTGCGCTGTCGTGACGATCTGTCCGCGTAAGACGATGATTTGCCCCGCTTTATATTCCACGATGATGGGCGCTATCGCGTCGCGCGCCGACTGACGGGCGGCTTCGGTCAATTCGGCGTTATATATACTGTTGGGCGCAATGAACGCGGCGACTAACTCCGTCACAATGGCGGCTTCGCGTTCATTCATCGCCAGGCTGACCAGCGACGGCAAACTGCGCTGAACCGTTTCCGTATCTTCCTCGCGGATGCTTCGCCGCATGACCTGCTCCAGCACGCTTAACGATTCCTGCTGAACGGCGTCCCAGCGCGAGGCGCTCAACAGCGGGATTTGCGCAGCGATCTCCGGCTTTAACGCGATCTCGGTCAGCGCTGCGAGAGCGGTTTCCTTTTTGGAACGGGTCGCGGTTTCATCGTCGCGCACTGCCGCAATAGCCTGTAGCGCGCCGCGCAATAATTCGATCTGTTGACGCGCGATCGCAGGGTTAGGCGCGGCGTAGACCGGCGCGATAGCCTTCTCTGCGGCGGCGCGGGCGTCTTCCGTGCGGATTTTGCTCTCATATTGCAGCGCACGCGGAGCCTGAAAATCTTCAGGCGATACGTCGCCGGCTTGTAAGGTTGTCGTTGTTGGGTTTAATAAGTCCGGAAGGATTAACGCCGCGCACGAGGTTGCGCTGACGATAAAGAGTAGAACGACTTGCAATACCCGAATACGGGAAGGGGTCGGTCGGTACGGCGTAAAGTTAGTTCCCATATCTATTTGATGACCGTTGACGCGGAGTTGTGCGCTTCCGCATCGGTATAACTCGCATGATGGGAATCATTACTTCGGTTGAAGAGCTTCTCTCACTGCCGCGCTGATCTTATCGTTGGCGGCGCGCCCCGCCGCTTTCGCCATAACGATCTTCATCACTTTGCCCATGTCGCTAAAGCCCGTCGCGCCGCTTTCTATAACGGCAGATTGCGCGAGCGCGAGCAGTTCTTCGGCGGGCATGGCTTGTGGCAGGAAGGCTTCAAGAATTCTGATCTCGGCTTCGTTGGCTTCCACGAGGTCTGAACGTTGCGCGGTTTTTGCTTCTTCAACGGCTTCGCGGCGATTCTTAACCTCCTTTTGAATCAAATTCATCACCGCCGCATCGTCGAGTTCGATGCGTTTATCCACTTCGGCTTGCTTCACGGCGGCGAGAACCATACGCACGGTGCGCTTGCGCGTTTCATCTCCGCTTTTTAGCGCTTCTTTGGCAGATTCGTTTAGTTGTGTTTTAAGCGTCATGGGAGAGATTATAACGTGAAATGAGGTTTATCTTATGTCCCCGCGAAGAGCGTGATCAATTCTCGCGACAATTCTGCCAGCGTTTTCTGATATTCGATGCGCGTGCGTTTAACGGCGGCGCGCATGGCGTAATCGAACTTATATCCCTGCTCTGGCGCGTCGAGATTCATCCACGCGTGCGAATCGCGCGGCAGGAAGCGAAGAACGCGAGGGCGAATCCTGCGCACAAAGTATAGCAGTTCGAACGGATTGTACGTCTTGCCGGAACGCAGGTCGGGGCTGTGAATCAAATCGGGGTCAAGCGGGTCAATGTCATCGGACGGCGGAAGCGCGGCGCCGTTGAAGCGTTCCAGCCAGAGGGTAACGTAATTTGAATGGGCGTAGAAATCTTGTTGGGTGTGAGTCATCCGTCCGAACGCCTGCCAGGCGGAAACGACGTTTTGCGTCTGAAGCGCAGCAATCGTTAGAGCGCGTTGTTCTTCGATGTAAGCGTACGTTTTGGCGAAGGCGTTGTTGTCGAAGTGAAATTCGTCGTGACCGAATTGTCCAGCTAGGCGGTCTTGGCTAATATTGGCTTTGATCATCGTTCCCAGCGCGCGCGGGCTGAGTGAGTCGCTGAGCGCCTCAAGCATGATCTCGACGTGGTATTCGGTGAGCATGGTCTGATTATAAGCGGTTATAATGCCGTCATGAAATTTTACACAACGAAAGGCGACGACGGCACCACCGGCTTGCTCGGCAAGGGGCGTGTATCGAAGCATCATGCGCGCATTGAAGCGATCGGTTCGCTCGACGAGGCGACCGCCGCGATGGGATTGGCGCGCGCGCAATGTTTAGACGCTCGCTCTGCGCCGATCATCCTCGAGGCGCAGCGCGATCTATATAAATTGATGGCGGAAGTGGCGGCAACGCCCGAAAACGAAGAGAAATTCCGCTCGATAGACGCGGCGCGCGTGACGTGGCTCGAAGAACAGACCGACGCGCTGAGCGAGATCGTTCAGATGCCGAAGGAATTTATTCTGCCGGGCGATTCACCGGCGAGCGCGGCGCTCTCATTGGCGCGCACGATCGTCCGCCGCGCCGAACGCCGCGTAGTGGAGCTGCACGATGCGGGAGAAGTGGCGAACCTTGAACTGCAACGGTATTTAAACCGGCTGTCGTCGCTCTGCTTTGTATTGGAACTGTTGGAAAACGAAGCGGCGGGGCGCCAAACTACTCTAGCGAAGCGCTAAGTTTTTAGGAATAAGCGTATAAATCGCGCTGTGTGAAAGCGTCGCGCGGCGTTTTGCGCAATATTGACTCTTTGGAGCGCCATGACCGGCACATTTCTCAACATTGCAACTGTTCTCGTCGGCGGCGCGATAGGGCTGGCGTTTGGAGCGCGGATACCTGAAAAACTGAAAGAGACAGTCATCGCCGGTATGGGTCTTTTCACCGCCGCAATGGGATTGCAAATGTTTTTAGAAACGGAGAATTCGCTGATCGTGTTGGGCGCGTTGCTGGTGGGAACGCTGTTTGGCGAATGGATTCGCATCGAAGACGGTTTGCAAAACTTGGGAAAGTTTCTTGAACGGAAATTTTCCAGAGGGAAAGACGACGATTCAAATAAATTTGTGCGCGGATTTCTGACCGCATCGCTGTTATTTTGTGTGGGTCCCATGACGATCCTCGGTTCGATTCAAGATGGGTTGACCGGTGACTACAATTTATTGGCGGTTAAATCTGTGCTGGATGGATTTGCGGCGATGGCGTTTGCGTCTACGTTGGGAGTCGGCGTGTTATTTTCGGCGATTGTTGTGCTTGTCTTTCAGGGCGCAGTCAGTTTGTTCGCGGCTCAGTTGGACGCGATAGCGACTCCCTTGATGATGAACGGGCTTGTCGCTACGGGCGGCGTGATCCTGCTTGGGCTGGCGGTCAGCAGCCTGTTAGAGATCAAGAAGATCCGCGTGGGAAATATGTTGCCGGCTTTATTTTTCGCTCCGTTGATCGTATGGATCGTGTCGCTGTTCTGACGCTATCCGTAGAGCGCGATCGTTAAAACTCCCGCAAAAATAACGAACGCGCCCAAGACGCGCATTTTTCCTAATCGTTCGTTTAATAGCCGCCAGCCAACCAGCGCGCCGAAGACCACGCTGATCTCTCTTACGGCGCCGGCGTAACTCAGCGGCGAAATCGAATAGGCGAAGACCGCCATTAAGTAGGCAAGCACGCCCAACAAACCCGCCAACGGAATTTGAACGCGCTGTTCGAGCAGTACGCGTCGAATGCGAGTCCACTCATAGCGTCGAAAAACAAACGGGAGAAGCGCGAAAGGAACTAGCGCGAACATAGTCATGACATACGAGACGGCATGTCCATGTTTTACAGCGGAACCGTCAATTGTCGAGTAGATGGAGATCAGAAAGGCGATGAAGAATGCTATGGAGACCCCGCGCATGTGAATGCGAGACGTTTGCGCCTGCATCAACGCGTTGGCGCCGATGATGATTAATCCTCCGATGATCAACGCTAACCCGAGCCCGCCGCCGCTGGTCAAACGTTCGCGCAGGAATAGAAACGACCAGAGCGCAATGAACGCCGGCGCCGCGCCGCGTGCGATGGGATAGACGAGCGAAAAGTCATTATCGCGATAAGCGTAAGACAGGGCGCTAAAGTACGCTGCTTCTACGCATACGCTGGCAATCGCATATCCCCACATTTCACGCGGCGGCAAACCCGTGAAGAAAAGCGCAATGAGCGCACACACGCCTCCAAACACGACCATCCAGAAAGTGACGATATATCTATCTTCGGCTCGTTTAATAAGGAAATTCCAAGCGGTGTGAAAGATCGCGCTGACCAACAAGATGGAAATAGCAAAAAGCGACATAATAGGACGAATGTACCATAAAAACCGGGTTGATTTTTATTGCATTCTGTCTATTTTATACTTATACTTGACGCATATCTAATCTTCGGAGGATGAGATGAAATCGTTTAAACCCTTGTATTTCCTAGTTGCGTTCATTTTGATCGTAGGGTTGGCTTGCATCGGTTCTGGCACAACGCCTGAGCCGTCTCAGCCGACCAGCCCGCCGCCCGTTCAACAGCCGACAGACGCGCCGCAACAGCCGGCAACTGAAGCCCCGCAACAGCCGGTTGAGCCGCAACAACCAACTGAAGAGCCGCAACAGCCAACTGGTCAAAAATTCTTTACAGAAGAATTCGATTCCCCGCTTTCCAGCGACTGGACGCTCTTCACAGTCACCGGATCTGATTCGGCGGATCCTGAAAAATTCACTATGGACGTCAAAAGCGGAAAGTTGATTTGGAAATTTGACGATAAGCAGTTGTACGAATACCTGTTTTATACCGCTCACGAATACGACGATGTGACCGTTGAAGCGCGCGTGGATAACCGCGGTAAGAACAACAATAACGTGAGCTTAATCTGCCGCTACGACCCCGACACAGGTTGGTACGAATTCAACATTGCCAACAGTGGATTGTATGATATTTTATACGCTGAAGTCCAAAAGGACGGCGATATTAACTACAGTGTAATTACCAATGGCGGCTCTAACGCCATTAAGTCCGGCAAGGAAATCAATGAATACTCTATTACCTGTAAAGGCACTAAGCTGTCTCTGCACATCAATGGCAAGGAGACGAACAGCTTTACAGAGAAGAAATATGCCTTACGCAGCGGCGGCATAGGCGTATCGGTTTCCGCGTTCAACGTGTTGCCGATCGAAGTCGAAATGGACTGGATTAAAATCCTCGAGCCGTAAACAAATGCGGTAAAAAACTCCGAGTTCTGCAAGAACTCGGAGTTTTCGTTTAATGCAACAGTATCCGCGCGCGCTTGACGCTGTATTATCCGCGTTGTCGTTTTACCGAATAAGTTAATAAAATTCCGCCGTCTTCCCACGTCTCTGCGTTCAACAGATTTAATGAAATAGCGTCTGCGCTTCTTTCCAGACCTGCGCCCGACGCAAGCGTCGGAGCGGATTGCCCTCCGAAGATCATCGGCGCAACGAACGCATACACTTCATCCACTAACCCGAGTCGCAAGAGTTCAAAGTTTAGAATCGCGCCGCCTTCGACCATCAAACGCTTCACGCCGAGTTCGGCGAGCGTGTTCATCGCTTGCGGTAGGTCTACGCGTTCGCCAGCGTGGACGAAAATATCCGCGCCCTGCGAGCGGAGCAGATCAAGTTGATCTTTAGCGGTTCGGCTCGTCGTGAATAGCACGACGCGCGAGCCGCCTTCGTGTAAAAATTCGGAGCGCGATCCGATGTTTGCCTCTGAAACTACGCCAACCTTGAGCGGATTCGCCGGAAGTCCGCGAGCGATACGCTCGGCGCGCAACGCTTCCGATTTCACCGTCAGTTTTGGGTCTTCGTCGAGCAGTGTGCGACCGCCTACCATCACCGCATCCGCTTCGGCGCGCAATTGGTTCACGCGCGCCTTGTCGCGCGGAGAAGAGATCGCCGAGCCTTTGCGCGCAAAAGTATCTATTTTGCCATCCAGCGTCATTGCGACATTGATAAAAACAAAAGGACGTTTCATGCGCTTATTATAGTAGACCTTGCATGCAAGCGCGGCGGCGCTGGGCGGAAGCGCTTATGAGAATTCTACTAATCCTCATTGTGTGAGAAAATAAAGGGAATCGCGCTTGGCGCATTCTATGGGTATGTTTGCAAAAAATTCGCGCAACCGATACGACAAAAAAGATTCGCTTGAACTTGGGCGTCAGGCGGAGGATCGTTTTGCGCGACTTGCGCTTCAGCATGGGTTCAAAGCGAGTCCGTCTTCCAAGCGAGGCAACATAGACGAACATTTCGACTATGAGATCGAGCGCGGCGGCAGAACCTTTCGTGTGGATGTGAAAAGCCTTAAGCGCATCTCGCGCAGCGATAATGAGACTCAAAGCGAATTGCTTTGGATCGAGCTGCACGGCGTTCGTAAAGACGATCAAGGTTGGCTGTACGCCGGTCGCGCCGATTTGATCGCATTTGAATTGGCTGAAAGCTTCCGTATAGTAGACCGGCTCGAATTGATCGCGCTCGTTGAAAGGCTTGTGAACTTCGAAGCGAGAGTCTCCGTCTCTCACGACGCGCTGTATAAAATTTATTCGCGTGCGTCTCGTCCCGATCTATTAACAATGATTCGGTCCGACGACTTGCTGCAACTCCGTTGCGCCGAATGGAAGAAGTGACGCGTCAGTTTTGGCGTATACTATTGCCGCGCCGCTATGAAACGAATCTTCATCTCCGCCGACCACGGCATGGCAATTATTTATTTCCTGCAAAGCGACGTTGTTTCAACTTTGCTCAATGCGGGCGTTGAAGTCATCGTCCTCACCGACGACGACACTCGCGAAAAGATCGCGCAACGCTTCGCCCGCGATGGTTTAATCTTTGAAGGTCTGCGATTAAAGCAAGCCAACGATTACGCCAAAGAAGTCAGTCCGCGAATGCAATGGCTCCTCGCCTACCTGCGCCGTGTAGGTGGTTCGCGCCGCATCAACACCGAAGCCATGGATAGTCACATCTGGGAAGTGTGGGCAGAGAACTCGTGGAAATTCCGTTTGGCGATCTGGATTCCCGCCGCGCTGATAATTTTGCTTTTGCGAAACTTTTCGTGGGCAAGAAAATTGCTTGTGAAAATTCAAAATCGCTTCACGACAAATATTTACGCTGATCTCTTCGAAAAATATAAACCTGATTTAATCATCGCCTCCACGCCAGGCTGGAGAATGGATCGGTATCTGCTAAGAGAATCTGCCAGACGCGGAATCCCAAACATGACCGTCATCGTCGGCTGGGACAATTCATCGTCGTACAACGTCTCTGGCGCGGATGTGCAGTATGCAACGTGTTGGTCGCAATTGCAAAAGGATGAAATGGTCTACGGCTCGGACTGGAATCCAGCAAACGTCAACATCGGCGGCATCCCATCCTATGACGGATATTTTCGCAAGCAATGGCTCATGCCGCGCGATGAATATTTCAAATTACATAAACTCGACCCAAATCGGAAATTGATTTCATACGCCAGTAGTTTCGTCCACTTTGCGCCGAATTACCCGAACATTGAAGCATTGGCGAAATTGGTTTCATCCGATTCGCTGGCAGAATCTTCGCAGTTGTTGATTCGACTGCATCCGAGTCACTTTCAAGATAAGCCGAAGATCTTCGCCGAAGAACGCGCGCGCGTGTTTGACTTGGAAAAGAAATATCCGCATGTGCATGTTGTCCAACCCGTCGCGTTGGGCGGATCGCTCGGCTACTACGGCGGCGAAGACATGGACGAGAAATCGTCCATGATGGCGTATTCGGATGTGGTGGTGACCGTCTATTCGACGATGCTGGTCGAAACCGCCGTTCACGACACGCCCATGATCGCCGCGACGATTGATACCCCTGGCGGATGGAACAAGAAAAATAAATTTTCACTGTCCCTGAAAGAGATTGGCAACTGGCCCACGCACAAACGATTCCGCGAGGCGAAAGCGGGACGCGTGGCGGAGAACGAGAGTCAACTTCGAGACGCGTTAAATCTCTATTTGGCGAATCCAACCGTCGACGCGGAAGAGAGGCGGAAATTTGTCGCGGATGAGATCACCTTCACCGATGGAACGTCAGGCAAACGCACTGGGGAATACATCCTGAGTGTGTTGGAAAAAACGAACCTCAAAGACCGCTAAGGTCGCAAAGAGTTAAAGTTTTTCTTCGCGTTCTCCGCGCGCTTCACGGTAAAGAGGTTTGGTACGATATAATCACCTCGGAGGCACTCCCATGACTGAAATCAAACCCCTCAACTGGAAACCCCAGCCCGGCGTCGGCATGACCGTCGTGCGGCGCGGCGATGGCGGCATGACGCTGACATTCACCGATCTGTCTGATGCGACGCTCAACGCTTGGCATGCGTTTGCGATGGAACATTTGCTTGGCGCAACAGGACGCACACGAAATTTATACGACTTTCGCGCGGGGAAAGAGATTCCCGAACAAGCCATCCGCGCGGCGGTCGAAGCGAATAGCGATCCGTCTGCG
>BQMV01000030.1 GCA_022181005.1 Anaerolineaceae bacterium
AGGCCACGTGACTGGAGTTCAGACGTGTGCTCTTCCGATCTAGGCGGGCGCGTTCGGTGAGCATCCAATCTTCAAAGTCTGGCGCGTCGCGGACGTGGAAACCATCGAGGAAGTCGCCGCGGTAGAGGCGCAGGGAATCTGTCAGGATAACTGAAGCAGGCTCCCCGTCGAGAGAAGAGGCGAGGCGAAGTTGAGACTCAAATTCCGCGCAGTCGAGAAAACAGTCGCCCGTAAATTCAATCGAGTCGCGGGTGATGGTCAGCTCGTCTTCAAAATATTTGCGGAGGTTGGCGAGGGCTTGTCGTAAATTATTCTTCGCGTCGGCGTCGGACATCTCGCCCCAGAGGAGCGCGGCGAGTTTGTCGCGGGTGTGGGCGCGGCGCGTGACGGCGAGGTACGCCAGCAACGCGGGGATTTTGTTGGAGATGAAGTTGGCGATGAGGGCGTTGCCGCGTGTGATTTGTGGGGCGCCCATGTAGGACAAACTTAAGTTTGTCTTACCATTCGCCGAGGGTGGGGTTGACATAGGTGAATTTCCAATCCTGCCATTCTTTTGCCAGCCCTGCCTTGACGGGGTTGTTCAGAATGTAGAGGATGATTCGTTCCATTTCTTTTTCATCGCGGACGTAGTGATCGTACGACTCGTGATGCCAGAAATAGCCTGTGCGGTTGAGGGCGAGGTTGCAGTAGCGGGCGGTGCGTCCTTTGAGCAGGCGCATGATCTCGGCGACGGGAGAGATGGCGCTCTTCATTCTGGACGGGTGAAATTTTTCGATGAGCGAGAGGATGAGTAAATGAACATGGTTGGGCATGATGCAATAGGCGTAGAGTTCGTAATGCTCGTCGGCTCTCTTGTGGATTTCATCCGCCACGATTTGCGCGATGTTTTCCTGCCTGAGCCAGTCGTGTCCGTGTTCGCAACGGTCGAGCCATTTGTCGAAATGTCCGAAATATTTTTTCTGGATGTTATAGCGTTCCTGGGCGGTTTTGGCGGCGCGGAGTTCATGTTCGCGTTGCGCTTTCAACTCGTCCACTACGGCGGCGGGGAGTGAATCCACGAGGCTGAAGGTGATGAAGAGCGGTTTGTTATGCGGGTGGATGTGGGGCAGGTCGCGGCGGTAGTAGATGAGTTCGGGCATGGGATGGCTCGTGGACAAACTTCAGTTTGTTTTTGGGGCAAGCACAGGCGCAAATAAACGCTAACTGAAGTTTGTCTTATAAGGCGCAAACTGAAGTTTGCGGTACGGCTCCAATAAACGATTTCTAAACGATGAGTTTGTAGAATGGGGCAAGATTATCACAGTTGAGAATGAATGAAAAGCGTCCAATGTCCATGTCTTTGCAGGTCCGCCCGCCGAAATATCATCACTTTGTCCTGCTGGTGTGGGAGGAGCGCGGCGCGGACGGTCAACGCTCGGCGTGGCGGTTCAGTTTGCAGGACTCGCAGAATGAGGCGCGGATCGGTTTCAAAGATTTGAATGAACTTACGGCGTTTCTGGAAAGATGGATGAAGGATTCATCGCCATTGAATATAGATTCGTCAAACAAGCAAATCAAATGAGCTCATGTCTGCCAAGGAGCATTTCCTGATTTGTCTCGAGAAAATATTATAAGGAGAGATATATGCTTTATCAACTTATTGTCTTCCTGCACGTCGTTTCGGTACTCGGATACCTGCTCGCGCACGGGGTCTCGGCGTCAGTTTCCTATGCCATCAAGAAAGAACGCGACGTTAATCGCATCCGCACCCTGCTTGATCTTTCGGAGAAATCTTATCCTTCGATGTTTTTGACACTGCTTGCCATCGTCGTATTCGGGCTTGCCGCCGCGTTCCTCAACATGGTTTGGTGGCGCGCAGGCTGGATCTGGCTCTCGATCGTCGTGCTGGCTGCGATCATTGTGTTGATGGCAGTCTACGGCGCGACGCCCTTCGGCGAGATCAGAAAAGCCGTGGGGATTCCGTACAGGGTCAAAGGAAAGCCTTTCCCTGCGGAGCCTGCCAGAAGCGATGAAGAAGTCTTCCTTGTGACGGCGAAGGTAAATCCAACATTATTGCTCATCATCGGCTACGACGGATTTGCGGTCATTGCGTGGTTAATGATTGTCAAGCCGTTTTAAGTATCGCAAACTGAAGTTTGCAGTACAAAATTAATTGAAGGAGAATACAAAATGTTTATCAACCTAATCGTTCTACTAATTGTCATTGCCATTACTGTTTTTCTTGGCAGGCTCACGTTCCGCGCGGTCAAGGCGCAGCGGCTGTGGGTCAAGATTCTAGGCGGCTTGGGCGCGGGGCTGCTGACGCTGGTCTTTGCCGCGGTTTCGTTCTTTGGGATCAAAGGGATGATGACCGTCTACTTCCCAAATGCCGCGCCTGCTCCTGACCTGAAAGTGGACGCGACGTCCGAACAGATCGCGCGCGGCGAGTATATTGCCAATATCGGATGCGTGGGCTGTCATGGCGTGGATCAAGCGCCCCCGCTCAAGGGCGGCTGGAACATGGCTGAGGCGGAAGGCTTCGGTTTCATGGGGCAGGTTGCTACTGAGAATCTCACCCCTGGCGGAAAACTTGCGAACTATACCGACGGCGAAATCTTTCGCGCCATCCGTCACGGCGTGAACAAAGATGGAGACATGGTCATGTTCATGTCCATGATCTCGTACCGCGAGTTGAGCAACGCGGACACCGAAGCGGTCATTGCCTATCTGCGAAGCCTGCCCGCGGAAACGTCCGACGCGCCGACGGGCGATAAACTCAACTTTCTCGGCATCGTTGTCATGGGGTCGGGGATGTTCCCGATGCCCGAACCCGCGCCCGATTCGATTGACGCGCCGCCCGCAGGAGCAACTCCTGAATACGGAAAATATGTCGCCACAATCGGCGAGTGTCGCGGCTGTCACGGCTCAGACATGACGGGGACGCCTGCCTCGCCTGCGGGACCCGCCGTGCCAAATCCGCGCCCGTTTGTTGGAACGTTGACTCTCGATGAGTTCATCCAATCATTCCGAACAGGCGTCCGCCCGAACGGGACTCCGTTCAGCGAAGGGATGCCCTGGCAGAGCGCCTCCATGATGACGGACGACGATCTCGCCGCGCTGTATGCGTATTTGACGGCAGAGCCATAACCATTTCTGATATCCAACATCACCGCAGGCGGCAGGGATGATGAAAAGCCAGATGGACAAGCAAATGGACGATACCATGCAGGGCTTGAAGAAGGCGCTGGAAAGTTAATCCACAGCGCAAACTGAAGTTTACCGACAGAACGGTGCAAACTGAAGTTTGCAGAACGGAAATTTACTAAAGGAGCGTGTGAAGTGAAAAAAGTATTGAAATGGATCGGGATCGTGTTGGGCTCGTTGATTGGATTGATCTTGCTTGCGGGCATTGTGATGATTATGATCGGCAATAGCCGCCTGAATAAGACGTACGACTTCCCACCGTCGAATATCACAATTCCTACGGATGCCGCGAGTATTGAATATGGAAAACACCGCGCTGAAACTTTATGTCAGGGATGCCACGGACCCGATTTGAGCGGGATTGACGCCTGGTTCAATGCGCCGCCAATTGGCTTGATCAGCTCGCCCAATCTCACTTCTGGCGCGGGCGGCATTGGCGCCAACTTTACAACCGAGGATTATGTGCGCGCTATTCGCCATGGAATTGACCCGCAAGGCAAGGCGATTTTTATGCCAGCCGTACCTTCGACATCGCAATTGAGCGATGAAGATTTGGCTTCGATTATCGCGTATTTGAAAACGATCCCGCCTGTAGATCATACCGTTACGAGCAGGCGCTTTACGCTGTTGGGTTATATTTTATTTGGCGCGGGGAAGTTTATTATGCCTGCGGAAATCGTGAGCCATGCAACGCATGTGACCGCGCCAGCGCGTGGCGTGAGCGTGGAATATGGCGAATATATGGTCAATACAAATGATTGTCGCGCTTGTCATGGCGAACAACTCAATGGCGGTAGTTCTCCCGACCCGTCTGAAACTTGGGTTTCGCCAAATCTCACCCCGGGCGGCGATCTCGCTTCATGGACGGAAGAGGACTTCATCCACGCCCTCCGAACGGGAAGCGCGCCGGGCGGTAAACAACTGGCTGATATTATGCCCTGGAAGACGTATAAAAACTTCACCGACGATGAATTGAAAGCGATCTGGATGTACCTGCAAACACTTCCGAAATTGGAACAGTATACGGAATAATCTTGCAACAAACAAATGAGAACGACTTTCGGACAAGTTCCGAAGGTCGTTCTCATTCTGTTCTTTATTTCTTATCTGGCTCGAAGATCTCTTCGATCTTTTTGCCAAATAGTTTTGCGATTTGAAATGCCAACGGCAGGCTGGGATCGTACTTGCCCGTCTCGATAGCGTTGACCGTTTGGCGCGACACGTTGAGATTTTCCGCCAAATCCGCCTGTGACCAGTCGCGCTCGGCGCGTAAAACTTTGAGTTTGTTTTTCATTTGTATTTCCCCGCAAAAATGCCCGCGCCAATTCCCCACAACGCAATCATCAGCGGAAATATGAAAAGAGACGGAAGGCGCGGAAATCCGATATTTTAGAGAAAGCCATAACTGAAGGTGATCAATCCCGTGACGATGGCAGAGAAAGTTACGGCTTGCAATTGGATTCTTTGTTGCAGTTCGTCGCTGTCTCGCAATGCCCGCATCACTGCGATGACAATAAAGATGGTCGGGATCACGGGAATCAAAGCGATTACAACTTGAACAGCCTTCGGAAGTTCCACATTGGTGATGACCGAAATGCTAGCGATCAACAGCACAACGTAGAACCCCATGGAAATGCCAAATTCTTTGAAGTATCTTTTTTGAACATCCCGATTCATGATTTATCTCCGCTTTGGTCACTGTCTTTGTTGAATGCCGCTCCAAACGCAACGCCCATTGCAACCCCAATTGCAACTCCCATGCCGATATTATCCATCGCTACGCCGATGCCGACGCCGATCGCGATTCCCATTGCAAAGCCCGTCATTAGATTTTTCTTTTTCATTTTTACTCCTATAAAGCTTACTTGACTTTCGGGAGTATAAAATACCCTTGACATTATGTCAATGGTATTTGACATGCAATTTTTACATCTAAAGCGGTTCGAAGCGCGCTGTAAAATGACGCAACAACTCCGGCGCGTAAGTAAACTTATAACCGCGCACGCTTTCCGCGCGCGACTTAATCGCCGCGAAGCAATCCGCCACATAATCTAAATGACTTTGTGTGTACGTTCGGCGCGGAATGGCGAGGCGCAGCAACTCCAGCGCGGGGTAGCGCCATTGCTCGTCTTCGGGGTCAATGTGCGCGAACATCACCGAGCCGATTTCCACGCCGCGCACGGCGCCCTCGCGGTACAACTCCACGCACAGCGCTTGCGCGGGGAACTCCCCTTGCGGAATGTGCGGAAAGATCGCGCCCGCGTTGATGTACACGCCATGCCCGCCGGCAGGCTGGATGGTGGGAATATCCAAGTCGTTCAATTTGGATGTGAGATACGCCGTCTGCCCGATACGGTAGGCGAGATAGGCTTCGTCCAAACCTTCGTACAATCCGACCGCCATCGCGTCGAGGTCGCGCCCCGCCAGTCCGCCGTAAGTTGGGAATCCCTCGCGCAAGATTAACTCGTTCTCGATATTTTGAAACAGCGCTTCGTCGTTGACGCACAGCAATCCGCCAATATTGACGATGGCATCCTTCTTTGCAGACATGGTCATACCGTCGGCAAGCGAGAACATTTCGCGCGCGATCTCCTTGATCGATTTCTCTCGATAGCCCGCTTCGCGTTGTTGGATGAAGTAACAATTTTCGGCATAGCGCGCTGCGTCAATGAAGAACGGAATTCCGTTAACGCGATAAATTTCCGCCGTCGCTTTGAGATTCTCCATTGAGACGGGTTGCCCGCCGCCTGCGTTATTAGTGACAGTCATCATGCCGAAGGGAATTTTCTCGCGCCCATGCCCCGCAATGAACGCCTTCAATTTAGCGACATCCATATTGCCTTTGAAGGGATGCGGGTTGGCGGGATCGCTAGCTTCGTCAATCACCAAATTGACCGGGCGCCCACCCCGTGCGCGGATGTTAGCATCGGTGGTGTCGAAGTGCATATTGCTCGGCACATATTGATTAGACTTAACTAAACACGCCGCAAGAATGTTTTCGGCGGCACGCCCTTGATGCGTAGGAGCGAAATATTTGAACCCAAAGATGTCTTCCACTGCGGCTTTGAGGCGCTGAAACGAGCGCGCACCCGCGTACGATTCATCGCCGTTCATCAACGCCGCCCACTGCGCGGGACTCATCGCGCCCGTGCCTGAATCAGTCAGCAGGTCAATATAAATGTCTTCGGCTTTCATCGAGAACAGGTTGTAGCCGGCTGCTTTCAGCGCCGCCTCGCGCGCCTCGCGCGAAATCAATTGGATGGGTTCAGCCACCTTAATGCGGAACGGTTCGGGTGTATAGATTGCAGTCATTTTGTCTCCTAAATTTGATATATGTCAAATCTTGGGTAGCGAGCCTGACGAGTTTCCCCTTATTTCGTCATTCGGTTTCCAATGACAAGCGGATTGTACTGCCGTTTATCGGTTTAAGGATGCGTTATCTTATTAATATTAGACTATCAACTCCATGTCGTTTATGGTATAAGAATCGTGTCCCTGCCGTGCGCGTGATGTTGCTCTTCCGTTTTGAGCCAACACCTTCAAAAAGGGTCTTTAACTCCTAAAAAGAAATAACGCGATAGGCTAGAGCCAAGGCGGAGTTTCTGGGTAGGACCCGCCTGCGAAAGCAGGTTCAAAACCTCGCAGCACACGGCATCGGCGGGGCATCGAATTAATAACACGGGCGTCTCGCCAAGTTTCGCGCTTTAAGTCGGCGGCAAGCGAGCGCCAACCGCAGTCAATTCACCATCGGCTTTCCGGGTCGCTTGACAAAGCCCTAGAATACAGTATACAATTTCCGCCATTGACAACTACATATTTGGAGATTTAGCGGCTGGGTCTTAAATGTCGTCGTAAGTTGCCATTTGCGCAACGACACAAGATCACGAGGTGGAGGTTCTCCCGTGCGAACGGGACGCTAAGGACGTCTTCTTCTCGAAGGAGATGTCTGAAAATCGGATTGATCAGCGGATGCCTCTGGAGTTCGTCACAAACTCCTTTCTCCCTTCCAAAGCAAGCGCAAGGTAACGCGTGAAATTTTGTTACTCGCCTGAAAACCAACCAGCAATGGTTGAACAAGGGCGGCGCAGTGATACAGGCGGAATCCGCCTGTTTACATTTGGAAGGGCAGTCTTTCCTAGCGTTATGGTTTAACAGGCATGCCCACACATGCCTGTTTTTATTTTCTTTGCTCCGCTCAGCGATTTTACTGGGTAAGGCGTAGATAAAAGATGGAGATGAATGAAAACAAAGATTTGGATCGCTTTACTTGCGTTATATATCGTATGGGGATCTACCTATCTTGCAATTCGATATGCAGTGGAAACCATTCCGCCATTTCTACAAGCGGGATTGCGCTTCTTCATTTCAGGCTCGATTCTCATCCTGTGGCGGCGAGCGGCGGGAGACGCCATGCCTACGCGCGCGCAATGGAAATCAGTTGCAATCATCGGCGTTTTGCTTCTATTGCTCGGAAACGGACTGGTCGCCTTTGCCGAACAACGCATCGCCTCTGGCATTGCGGCGTTGATTATCGGCGCTACCCCGCTTTGGATGGTGTTGATCGAAACTCTGCGTCCTGGCGGAACCAAACCGACAGCGCAAATATTGGCGGGGTTGGCGCTCGGCTTCTTCGGCATTTACTGGCTCGTCATCGGTCCATCCGAATCTAGCGGCGGTTTTCAATTCGATACCACTGGGATTATCGCGCTTATCGCAGCCGCTTTCTTCTGGTCGCTTGGCTCAGTCTACAGCCGCGGCGCGGACATTCCGAAATCCGCATTAATGACGACCGGCGCAGAAATGTTCGCCGGCAGCCTTCTGATCTTCCTAGCGAGTTTCGCGCTCGGCGAGTGGCGGACTTTCAGTTTCACGCGAGTGTCAACCGAGTCTTGGATCGGTCTGTTGTATCTCATTGTTTTCGGCTCAATGGTCGGATTTGTAGCATATGTTTGGCTGCTACAAAACGCGCCGCTCTCACTCGTCTCAACGTACGCTTACGTCAATCCAATTGTCGCGGTCTTTCTCGGCAATTGGATCGCATCTGAGCCGCTCACCCCGCGCACATTCACAGCAGCAGGCATTATCGTCGGCGCGGTGATTCTCATCAATTGGACAAGGCGGATGAAGGTCAGGACGGAGCCGCCGCAGTCCGCGTTGCGCGGAAAATAAATTCAACCCACAACATAAAGTTTTTTTCAATGCGCCGGCTGGCGTCAGCCATTTACGATCAATGCGCAATCTCAATTCAAATTACTATATAAAGGAACCAACATGGACGGCAAAGATTTAATCAAACGAGTAAAAGAAGACAATGTGAAGTTTATTTCACTACAGTTCTCAGACGTCGTCGGCGCGGTCAAAAGCGTGGACATTCCTGCACGCCGCTTGAACGATATTTTGAGCGACGGCGCATGGTTCGACGGTTCTTCGGTGGAAGGGTTTGCACGCATTCAAGAAAGCGATATGCGCTTAATGATCGATCCCGACACCTACGCGGCGTTGCCTTGGTCTGCGGCTGAGTCAAAACGCGCGCGCGTCTTCTGCGACATCTATCTGCCAAACGGCGATCCATTCGAAGGCGATCCGCGCGGCGCTTTAAAGCGACAGATCAAACGCATCGAAGCCAAAGGCTGGACATACAACATCGGACCTGAACCGGAGTTTTTCCTCTTCAAAGGCACAAACGGACGCGGGCCGCACCCGGTTCCACATGACACGGGCGGTTATTTCGATTTTTCATCGTTCGACGAAGCCGTAACGGTTCGCACTGCGTTGATGAACGCGTTGGAGGCGATGGGGCTAGACGTAGAGGTCGGTCATCACGAAGTGGCGCGCGGGCAACATGAAATTGACTTCCGCTTTGCGGATGCGCTCAAAGCGGCGGATAACGTGTTGACGATGAAATATACCGTCAAAGCCATCGCCGCCCAGCATGGTTTAGTCGCTTCATTTATGCCCAAACCTATCTACGGCATTAACGGATCGGGCATGCACTGTCACCAAAGTTTCTTCGACGACAAGACGGGGAGCAATCTGTTTTTCGACGAGAGCAACGAAGCGCGCCTTTCAGAACTCGCCTACCAATTTATCGCTGGTCAACTAGCGCATGCCCGCGCCCTAGCCGCCGTCGTCGCGCCGACAGTCAATTCATACAAACGGCTGGTGCCCGGTTACGAAGCGCCGGTTTACATCGGTTGGGCGCAACAAAACCGTTCAGCGTTGATCCGCATCCCCCACTACACTACAGGACGCGCGAAATCTGTGCGCGCCGAGTTGCGTTTCCCCGACCCATCGGCGAATCCTTATTTGGCGTTTACCGTCATGCTCGCCGCCGCGCTCGACGGCATCGAAAATAAAATGAAGGCGCCGAAATCGCTCAACAACATCAACTTGTACGATCTCAACAAAGAAGAACGCGCCAGTCTCGGAGTGGAAGAATTGCCCGGCTCGCTCGCCAGGGCGTTAGCCGCGCTCGATAAAGACGAGGTCATTAAGTCCGCGTTGGGCGAGGTAATTTACGAAGCGTTCACACGCGCAAAATGGGAAGAATGGGAAGAGTTCCGTTTACATATCAGCGATCATGAAATCGAGAGGTATCTGGAAACAGCGTAGCCGCCGAAGCGATTGAAGCATACAAGAGAATCAAGAATCATAAATAGAACCTTTAAGAGCCGTCGCTCTTGGAGGTTCTATTTACATTTCTATTTTTCGCAGTTTGAGCGTTTCATTTCCATGTCGTACGCGTCCTCTTCGTCGTCCTCGCGTTGAAGCGATTCATCCATAAATAAACTTCTCGAATATAATCCAGCGCATGAATCTTTCCGTCGTCATCCCAGTCTACAATGAAGTTCATCACATCCGCGAGATTCTAACGCGGGTGCAAAACGCCAACCTCGCTGCAGAGATCGTCGTTGTTGACGATGCGTCGCAGGACGGAACGCGAGAAGTCCTCAGTTCTTTAAGCGAAGCCAATGTTCGAGTCTTATTCCACGAGAAGAATCAAGGGAAGGGCGCAGCCGTCGTCACCGGCATCCGAGCCGCGCGCGGCGACGTGATTCTGATTCAAGACGCCGATCTAGAGTATGATCCGCGCGACTACCCCGCCTTGCTCCAACCCATCGTGGAAGGTCTTGCCGACGTAGTCTACGGATCGCGCTTCCTTGGCGCGCCGCATCGCGTCGCCATGTTCTGGCATCAGGTGGCGAATCAATTGCTTACATTAATGACCAACATTCTTTACGATTCGATCTTGACCGATATGGAAACCGGCTACAAGGTCTTTCGGCGCGAAGTGATTCAAGATATGAAAATCCGTTCCAAACGCTTCAACTTCGAGCCGGAGTTCACCGCGAAAGTATTGAAACGTAGATTCCGCATCTACGAAGTGCCAATTTCATTTCACCCGCGCGATTACGATGAAGGTAAAAAGATCGGACTCAAAGACGCGTTTGAAGCGGTCTGGGCGCTGATTCGGTACCGGGTATCCGATTGACCGGCGCGCCTATGGACCCAGCAGCCGAAATCGCCTTCGAGTTAGAACAAGCCGAACAAGCCCGTGCGCGAGGCAACGAAGGTCGGGCGCGCGTCTGCGCAAGGCGGGCGGCAGGCGTCGCTATTCGAGAATACCTACTCCGCAAGGGAGTTCGCCCTCCCAGTTCGAGCGCGATGGATCTACTCAACTTAATCAAAGAAGATTCGCGCCTTCCGCCCGAGTTGAGACCGATCATCGAGCATTTGACTCTACGCGTCACCGTCGAATTTAAACTCCCTATTCAGGTAGATTTGATCGCCGAAGCGCGCACGTTATGCCAAACGTTGCTTAAATAATAACGCGCCCCGCCGAAGTTGCCGGGGCGCGTTGGCTTACGCAGGTCTGCGAGCCAGATGAAAAAGCGCGCGCGCAACGGTTATCAGCGCCACCATCCCAGACATTACTCCGCCAAAGATCAGAAAGAGCCTATTCCAATCCTGGATGCGAAGAACAATCTCTTTGCGCGCGGGCAGGCGAATACGTTCATGCAAGCGGCGCATCAGATCGTTCGGAGGCGAAACCCGCTTCAAGGTTCCCGCCAGACGCGCCTCAAGGGTGTTAAATTCTCCGTCAAAATTATGTATTGTGCGTCGTTTCATTTCTTCTCACGCTGTTGACTCAAAAGGATATACAATTAACCCTACAGTTCCGGGACCGAGGTTTGCCGCAACCGCAATGGCGAGATCGCTCATCATAGCTTCTTTATAATTGAAATGTTTTTTTGCTTCTTCCAGCAGCGCTTCGCCAGATTTAGGGTCGCGCGCATGGACGCGCAGCCAAGACGACCGG
Organism: Anaerolineaceae bacterium; assembly: GCA_022181005.1. GTDB lineage: Bacteria > Chloroflexota > Anaerolineae > Anaerolineales > Villigracilaceae > Defluviilinea. Next base: position 11,504 of record BQMV01000030.1, read on the forward strand.
CGCATCTTTGAATTCTTCCTTAGGAATCTCGATTACACGGCTGAGCGCAGCTTTACGAGTGCGAACGCGT
>BQMV01000031.1 GCA_022181005.1 Anaerolineaceae bacterium
CCCGCGGTAAGAAGAAAGAGAAGCGCGGCTAGGATGACCTTTGCCGTTGCGTTCGGCGCATAGCCTTCGTAGTTTTTGATGTTGTCCATCACGCCGGTGATCCCGGCGACAACAACGCTGATCGTCGCGAGGACCATGTTGGCGAACGAGGCTTGTTCGAGCGTTGCGTTGTTCTTCCACCATGCGAGCAGAACGAACAAGAACGCCGCACCGGTGAGCGCGATGGGAAAGTGTACGATCATCGGATGCGTAGGATGAATTTGCGTAACGACCGTGAGGAAGCGGTTGATGAAGTCCATGGTTTCTCCTTGGCGCTTTACTTGGTTGTCAGATTGCAAGATGATACCTTTTATTACCCGGCTATGGCTGAGAGTTTATTAATTTTTTTATGAAAACAAAAAAGCGGACAGCAGTTTCGCTATCCGCTTTCGAGAGGTTTTGAAGCGTCAATTTTTAGCTGGGAGCGGCAATTCGCGCGGCTCGACCATGCCCCAACGCGAGGCGCCAAGGTAGAGGATATCGAGAATGAGATCCTCATAGCGAATCCCTTCCGCTTTGGCTTGCAAGCACAAGTCGCTGTAATCGGGCGTGAGCCCGGGCAAGGTATTGATTTCCAGTAAGCGCGGGTTGCCTTCTTCATCTAAACGGATGTCGGTGCGCGAAATGTCTAACGCGCCGAGCAGTTGATGCGCGCGCACGGCAAAATAGCGGAGTTTCTTCTCCAGTTCAGGTTCCACATCCGCAGGGCAGAAATATCCCGGCGCGCCCTCGTCGCCAATTTCTTTGGTTTTCGATGCGTTGCTGTAAATATTCGGCGTGACCGAGCGAGCCATATCTAATTCAAGGATGGGAAAGCGATGGAAGCCGTCTTTGTCGTACCAATCGGGGTTGCGCGAAAAACGCTTAGCGTCGGCGCGCCCCATCACGCCGACCGTGAACTCGCGCCCGGGCAAGAAAACCTCCACCAGCGCCGGCTGCTGATAGGTATTGATAATGTATTGAGCGCGTTCGCGCAATTCCGATTCTGTATTGACGATGGCTTTTGTGTCTACGCCCATGCCGGTGCCTTCGCGCGCAGGTTTGACGAAGAGCGGATATTTCAATTCGGGTCGCAACGACTCGTTGCCAATGACAAATTCCTGAAAAGGGGCGACGGGCAGCCGTCGGTCGCGCCAGATGCGCTTCGTCAAAGTTTTATCGAGCGAAATTGCGTTCGTTAATACGCGCGAACCGGTATATGGAATGCCGAGCATCTCGAGCAGCGCCGGCGTTTGCGCCTCGCGCGCGTCTCCGCCGAGTCCTTCGGCGATGTTAAAACAGATATCGGGTTGATATTCGCGCAATGCAAGAGGCAGATTTCGGTCGGCTTGGATAAATTCGGTTTTATGACCGTCGGTCTCGATAGCGGCGCGCAACGAGTTGACCGTTTCAATGTGGTCGAAGTCGGCGAAAGCATCCGGCGGGACGCCTTCTGGTTTGGGCAATAGATCGTCTTTGATGTTGGCAAGGACGGCGACTTTCCAGTAACGCTTTAGCATAGTTTGAATCTCCTTTGTGATTCAAATAATCTACTCGCGTCAATGATAGCGTAATCTTGAAGGATGACAAGGGTGTTGGCGATCGAATGCGCTTTGCGACGGCGCGCAGTGCGTTTTCACTCGCTAGACAGCGCCCTGTCTTTCAGGTATCATCGGATGGTTTACCGCATTTACGGTACGGGAAAGAGACATTTGCGAATGGCGTTATTTTCAAAAGATTTAGGCATAGACCTAGGGACGATGTTTACCCGCTTGGCGGATGCGACTCAGGTGCTTGTACAGCAACCCACCATCGTCGCGATCGAAGCGGACGAACAGAAAATGGTTGCGGTGGGGCAGGAAGCGTTAGATATGTATGGACGCGTGCCGGAGAGCATTGAAGTGGCGCGTCCGCTGAAGAACGGGGTGATCGCCGATTATGAAATTACAGAAACTCTGTTGGCATATCTGATTCGTCAAGTAAGCGGCAGTATGCGCCTTATCCGCCCGCGTTCGATGGTTTCCGTCCCATATAGCGTAACCAGCGTAGAACGACGCGCAGTGTACGAAGCGATTCTAGAGGCAGGCAGCCGCGAAGCGCATCTGATTCAACAGCCGCTTGCCGCGGCGCTTGGCATTGATCTTCCCATTGGCTCGCCTTCGGGGAATATGGTGATCTGTCTGGGCGGCGGGTGTACCGAAGCGGCGGTCATGGCGATGTATGGCATCGTTTCCGCCGAAACGTTGCGATCGGGCGGCTTGGATTTTGACGACGCGATCATCAACTATGTGCGCCGAAAATATGGCGTGAGTATTGGACAGGCGACTGCCGAACAGCTTAAGACGCGCATAGGCGCGGCGGTTCCGCAAGATATCGAAAACAGTATGGAAGTGCAGGGACAAGATCAAGTTACCGGCTTGCCGCGTCCGGTTACATTGACGACCGGCGAAATTGTCGAGGCTTTGCAAGACCCGCTTAAATCTGTCGTGGAGACTGGGCGTCGCGTGTTAGAGAAGACCCCGCCAGAGCTGGTCGCAGATATTATTGATCGCGGCGTAGCTTTGTGCGGCGGCGGCGCGCTCTTGCGCGGCATTGACAAACTATTGACGAAATCGCTTGGGATTCCCGCCTATCTTGTGGACTCGCCGCTGACCTGCGTGGTTGAAGGCACGGTGAAGGCGTTGCCTATGTACAATATTTTGCGGCGAAGTTTGCCGCAAGTGTGAGAAAAACGGCCGCGCATGACGCGACCGTTTGCATATGAGCGTCTGTTATCCTGTTCCAAATTGACGATCGCCTGCGTCGCCTAAGCCTGGCACAATGTACGCATGTTCGTTGAGGCGATCATCAATCGCGCCGATGTAAATATCAACATCGGGATGAGCGGTTTGCATCGCCTTGACGCCCTCTGGCGCGGCGATCAGACCGACGAACTTGATCTTCTTTACGCCCCAACGTTTCAATACGTCTGTAGTGGCAGTGGCAGAACCGCCGGTGGCGAGCATGGGATCGAGGATCAAGCAGACGGACACAGTCGGTTCGGTGGGGAGTTTATTGTAATATTCTACCGGGCGGAGCGTATGTTCATCGCGATATAAGCCGATATGCCATACCTCGGCGCTGGGCATTAATTCCCACATGCCTTCGACCATTCCCAACCCGGCGCGCAGAATAGGCACCAGCCCGATCTTTTCTTTGAGTTCAGAGCCGACCATCGTTTCGAGCGGAGTTTCCAATTCGCGCGGCACGACCGCTAGATCTGCCGTTGCTTCGTAGGCAAGCAGCGCTGTGATCTCGCGCACGAACTCGCGAAACTTCTTCGGTTCGGTATGTTTATCGCGCAGGCGCGAGAGTTTGTGGGCAACCAGCGGGTGTTTGGATGCGTAAACGTTGGACATAAATTTCTCCTCGAAATTGGATTATTCGATTTTAACCTAAAATCTTTCTTTACTGCGAACTGCGCTTGCGCTTGTTTATGTTTTCCTGAGTTTCTGATTAGGAAATTTTTCACAAGTAGGTGGAAAAGGTACAATACTCTAAGAAGTTCCCTTGGGGAGATTTCGGGCTATTTTGTACAGGCTGGGAAATTTCTCCGCGTATGTAGGTAGGTATGATGACTGTTCAAACTCTAAATCAGCGCTTGATCGAGCTGCGCGATGTAAAAAAAATATACTCTACGGCGGCGGGCGATTTTGTCGCGCTAAAAGGCGTTAATTTACAAATTGGCGCGGGCGAATTCCTCGGCGTGGTGGGAAAGTCGGGCGCGGGAAAATCCACATTGTTGAATATGATCACGGGCGTGGATCGTCTTACGCGCGGCGAAGTGATCGTGAATAACGGCGAAGCGGTTTCGATTCACGCTATGGCGGAAGATGAAATTTCTAGATGGCGCGGGCGAAACCTTGGCGTGATCTTTCAGTCGTTTAAACTGTTGCCTATGCTGACGCTGGTAGAGAATATCACCTTATCTATGGATTTATGCGGCAATTTTAGCCCGAAGCGTTCGCGTCAACGCGCGCTTGAACTGCTGCGGCTGGTTGAGATCGAAGAACACGCCGATAAACTTCCCGCGCTGATCTCGGGCGGGCAACAGCAGCGCGTCGCGATTGCGCGCGCGTTGGCGAACGATCCGCCGATTCTAGTAGCGGACGAGCCGACGGGCAGCCTTGACTCGGTCACAGCGGATCATATCTTCGATCTTTTTCAACGCTTGGTGATGGAACAGGGTAAGACGATCGTGATGGTGACGCATGATCAATCATTGGCGGCGCGCTTCTCGCGCACGCTGAGCATTATAGACGGGGAAGTGGGAGAGTTTCCACCGCAGACCGATGTGAAGTCTGAAGATGAAGCGGTCGCGCCGCCCAAATGGCGATTCCCGTGGAGACGACGGAAATGAGTCCGCGCCGAAAATCACGGGCGGTTTCCGCTCAACATGCGATGACGTCTGCCGAGGCGATGATTGACATGCATGGCGTCGTCAAAAGGTTTAAAAATGTAGCGGGCGAGTTTACTGTCCTTAAAGATATAAATCTGACGATCAAGCGCGGCGAGTTCGTTTCAATTGTTGGAAAATCGGGGAGCGGCAAATCCACGCTATTAAATATGATCACAGGCATTGACCATCCAACCGAGGGCAAGGTTGTCATTGACGGGGCTGACATCTATACCGGGGTGACAGAGAGTCAGCGTTCAAAGTGGCGCGGGCGCAATTTAGGCATTGTGTTTCAGTTTTTTCAATTGCTTCCTATGTTGACGTTGCTCGAAAACGCCATGTTGCCGATGGATTACGCCGATATGTACGGCTTTGATGAACGTCCTGCGCGCGCAATGGAGATGTTGGAATTGGTCGGGCTTGAAGAGTTTGCGAATAAGCTGCCGCTGTTAGTTTCGACGGGACAACAACAACTTGCTGCAATTGCGCGCGCGTTGGCTTGCGATCCTCCGCTGTTGGTTGCCGATGAACCGACGGGCAACCTTGATACCAAATCTGCAAGCACAATCATTGACTTGTTCGAAGAGTTGGCGCACCGCGGCAAAACGGTCGTTATGGTGACGCACGACCCTTCGCTGGCTTCGCGCGCCACACGCAATATTATTATCGCGGATGGCGAACTGATCAACGAAACGATCGCCAAATCTCTGCCGTGGCTTAGGCATCGTCATATGATGGAATTTACAAAACTGGCTGAAACGCGGATATATCCGCCCAAAGCCACGATCATTTCGCGCGAAGACCCAATCGAGAATTTCTTTATGATTCAGAAAGGCGAAGTGGAAGTGGTATTGTACGACCGTAAGAAAGATGAAACTGTCATCTCTCGATTGCAGCCGGGCGAGTTCTTCGGCGAAATGGAGTTATTGCGCGGCGGTAAAGCGTTGGCGAACGTCCGTGCGGGAGCGAGCGAGGCGGTTGAAACCTTGACGATTAAGCGCGAGGATTTCAAACGCGTCATGGATATTTCTCCGATCACTGCGGATGCGGTTGGCAAGATCGTCCAGCAACGACTGGAAGCGCGCCGCGCAATAGATAGCCGCACGGGGGGCTTCCTCGCGCGACTTCGGAAGAAGAGAAGCGTATGAAGCCGCGTTGGCGAAAAATATTCCACGATTTGATAGATAATAAAGCTCGCACGCTGTTAGTGGTCTTTTCTATTGCAGTGGGCGTGTTTTCTATCGGCGTTATCGCAGGCTCGTATCAATATATCTCGAACGATATGAGCGCCTCGTATGCGATGAATCGCCCGGCGAACGTTGAATTGCGAACGACAAACTTTGACGATTCGGTCTTATCGTCCATTCGGAACCGAAGAAATGTGGCTGACGCTGAAGCGCGACGCGTGTTCAACATGCGCGTGCGAACGCCCGGCTCCGATAGATGGACAACGCTTGACATGGTCGCGTTTGAAAGCTTCGAAGATAATTCGATTAACCTGCTCGTGCCTGTCGCCGGAAAGGCGATTCCCGCAAAACGCGAAGTTCTGCTGGAGAAATCTGCGCTGCGCGATCTTGCGGTGGACGTGGGAGGTTTGCTTGAATTTGAACTTCCCGACGGCTCTACAAAGATCATGCCGGTCGTGGGTTTTGTTCAGGATACAGCCGCTGGCGCTGGCGACTTCCTCGCTTCGCCATCCGGATACATTACGTTGGATACGCTGCCCTATCTTGCTCAACCGAAACTGTATAACCGCATGTTTGTCACGGTGGCTGGCGATGGAGACGATCCGTCTTATATTCGAGAAGTGGGCGCCGCTGTAAAAGACAGCATGGAAAAATCGGATGTGATCGCACTCCGTTCGCGGATTGCCGAGACGCATCGTCATCCGCTTGCCGATATTGTTAACGCTGTGTTGGGTATCTTGCTGGCGCTGGGCATCCTGATCGTTTTTCTTTCCAGTTCGTTGATCTCCAATACGTTAAGCGCGCTGCTGAATCAGCACCTTCGTCATATCGGCGTGATCAAATTGATCGGCGGGCAGCGCCGACAAGTCTTCTTAATGTACTTCGCGCTTATTATGGCGTTCGGCGTTTTGGCTCTGTTGATCGCTGTTCCATTTGGAGGCATTGGAGCGTATCAACTCTCGCTCTTCATCGCCGACAAGTTGGACTTCACTCTGTTAGGCTATCGTTTGCTGCCGCTTCCATTTTTTATTCAGATCGCGGTAGGGTTGCTGGTTCCGTTGATTTCGGGACTGGCGCCGGTTGTCGCTGGATCGCGCGTGACGGTGTTGCGCGCTCTTAGCGGCGATGTAGCGGATGATGGAAAACCCGTTTCAAGCGCGGGCGAGAAGCGTCTATCGTGGTTCGATTGGATTCAGGTTAAAGCGACGCGTGTCCTTGCCGCGCGCGGACTTCATGTTCCGCGCCCGTTTGTCATCTCATTGCGCAACACCTTTCGCCGCAAGAGTCGTCTTGCGCTGACGTTATTCACGCTGACGATGGGCGGCGCGATCTTCATCGCCGTTTTTAACGTGCGCGTGACTCTGCACGATTATATCGGACGCATCGAGAATTATTTTCGCGCCGATGTGACGCTCGACTTTGATCAAGCATACCGGATACAGGAAATTGAACGCGTCTTGAAGAAAGTAGACGGGGTGACGCAGGTGGAAGGCTGGCAATTTATGGGCGGCGAACTGATGGATGCGAATGGAAACGTCGTCGAAAATATCGCCTTGCTTGCGCCGCCGTCGAACAGCGAATTGGTCCAGCCGATTCTAGTGGATGGGCGCTGGTTGCGCTCAGACGACATCCGCAAGATGACGGTCAGCGAAGGTCTGCGTAAGTCGTTTCCCAACTTGCAGGCTGGCGATTTCGTCAACATGCGGGTTAACGGGCGGAATGAGATTTGGCAAATAGTTGGCATTTTTAAATTTGTCGATCAGGAAGGTATGATCGGATATGCGCCATTCGAATATATTTCGAAGATTAACCGTCAGGCGAATCGCGCTTTTTCATATCGCGTCGTCACCGAACGACATGACCGCCCATACCAAGACGCGAAAGCGGAAGAGTTGGATAAATATATGCGCGATAGGGGCTTTAAGGTGCGCATCGCGCAAGCCGGCAGCGCTTCATTAGATACAGCGGTGGAAAGTTTAGACATCCTCGTCACATTTCTGTTGATCATGGCGATTCTAACCGCTATCGTAGGCGCGATGGGCTTGACCGGCACGATGGGCATGAACGTCCTCGAACGCACACGCGAGATCGGAATCACGCGCGCGATCGGCGCCGACGATCGCGCTGTGATGCGCACGGTGATTGCCGAGGGTGTGGTTATCGGACTCATCTCGTTTGGGCTTGCCGTGATCTTATCTATTCCGTTCACCTATCTGCTCTCGATGATTGTCAGCGTAGCGATCTTTCAGACGCCGATTAGCGTGGTTTTCACCTATCTAGGATATGCGATCTGGCTGGCGCTTGTGCTGACGCTCTCTACTGTTGCAAGCATTGTCCCGGCGCGCAACGCCGCGCGTATGACGATTCGCGAGGTGCTGGCGTATGAGTAAAGTAATATGTAGGAGCGAGGATCGCCTCGCCCTATTGGCGTGATGCAAATTTTGGACGGAGACGCCCCGCCCCTACGGAATTATTGAAAATAGAAAGAAGGATGCAATGAATAAAACGGTTTATAAAACTTTGATGATTGGCTTGATCGCAACAATGCTCCTGGCCGCTTGCGCGAATCAAGCCGCAGAGACGCCGTCTCCCGTTGCGGATGACGTTACTGTGAACGACGTTATTGCAGAAGGCAGGCTTGAGCCTATTCATGCGGCGAACCTGACATTTCAAGCGCGCGGCATTGTGGAATCGGTCAATGTGAAAATTGGCGATTCGGTAAAGAAAGGCGACGCGCTTGCGCGACTTTCCAGCGCCAGCGTGGCGGAGGCGCAACTCGCCGCCGCAAATCTCGAATTCATCGGCGCGCAGCAAGCGCTGGACTCTTTGAATCGCAACGGCTCCGCCAACTTTGCCATGACGTGGACTGCGTATATGAATGCGCAGAAGGCGCGCGCCTCTGTGGAGAAAGAGTGGGAGAAGTTGAACCTCGATTCTATCGAAGATCGCATCGAAGGCGCGAAAGCCGAGGCGCAAGACCGAAACTCAGACTTGCAGGATGCGAAAGAAGAATTCGATAAATATAAGGATTTAAACGAAGACAATTCCAAGCGCAAGGCGGCAGACAACGAATTAGAGGCGGCGCAGAAGAATTACAATGAAGCCTTACGGAAACTGGAAGAAATTGCGCGCGAGCGCGATACCGTCCGCGCCGCGTTGGATGCCGCGCTTGCAAACGAAGCCGAAGCGAAGTATCAATACGAAACGTCCGCCGATGGCGTGAACGCCGATCAACTTGCGATGGCAACGGCGCGTTTAGAGAATGCGGAGGCGCAAGTCGCTGCAGCGGAATCGAATCTTTCTAATTATGTTGTTTACGCGCCGTTCGATGGAGTCGTCGCGGATGCGGCTGTTAGAGCGGGCGAGCAGGCTGGACCCGAAACGCGCGCCTTGTCCATCGTAGATGCGTCCGCGTGGATCGTTGAAACGACTGATGTTACCGAACTCGAAGTGGTGAATCTGGCTGTCGGGCAAAACGTCACATTCACTGCCGATGCGTTGCCCGATGTCACAATGAACGGCGTTGTTACCGAGATTAGCGACTCGTCTGTGCTGCAAAGCGGCGATGTGATCTACACTGTGCGCATCGCCGTTGATAAAGTTGATCCGCGTGTGAAGTGGGGGATGACGGTCGAGGTTACGTTCGAGCCGATGGAATAAATTCTTTGCCACGGATTACACCGATTTTCGCGGATTGGTTTTTAAATATCTACCGTACATGAAAGAACTTTACTGCAAAGCACGTTAAGGTCGCCAAGTTAAAAAGATTTTCTTTGCGTTCTTTGCGGGCTTAGCGGTGCAAATGTATGGAAGGGAGAAATCTGTGGCTAAGGTTTTGAACTTTCTTGCGAAACAAAATTTGTCGGGCGACTCATTGGGTCGCCCTTTTTATTTGCTATAATCGTTTCATGCCCAAACAACGTCCTCTTGATCCCGAATCAAAACCCGATGACCGCGTGGATAACGCCCTGCGCCCGAAACAACTTGCCGACCTCATCGGTCAGGATCAAGTGAAAGAGAATCTTTCGATCCTCATTGATGCGGCGAAACATCGCGGCGAGGCGTTGGATCATGTGCTGTTTTACGGTCCGCCTGGGTTGGGCAAGACCACGCTGGCGCATGTGCTGGGCAACGAGATGGGCGTCAACGTCAAAGTGACGGCGGGTCCCGCCATCGAACGCGCGGGCGATCTCGCCGCCATCCTCACCAACCTGCGCGCGGGCGACGTCATTTTCATTGATGAAATCCACCGCCTCGGACGCGCGGTGGAGGAAGTGCTTTATCCCGCGATGGAAGATTTCTCGTTGGACATCGTCATCGGCAAGGGACCCTCGGCTCGTTCTCTGCGCCTCAAACTGCCTCGCTTTACTGTGGTCGGCGCCACCACCCGACTCGCGCTCGTCACCGCGCCGCTGCGCGCGAGATTCGGCGCGGTCTATCGTTTGGATTATTACGACATCGAAGCGATGCGTCAGATTGTCGCGCGCGCCGCAGGGATGCTCAAAGTCTCCGCTGACGAATCAGGCATAAGGGAAGTTGCGAAGCGGGCGCGTGGGACTCCGCGCATCGCGTTGCGACTCCTCCGCCGCGTCCGCGATTTCGCCCAAGTCCGCGCGGATGGGATGATCACGCAAGCCGTCGCGAAAGAGGCGTTGGACTTGTTGCAAGTTGATCCGCTCGGACTCGACGATGTGGATCGCCGCGTCCTGCGCACGATCATCGAAAAATATAACGGCGGACCCGTCGGCTTGAACACCATCGCCGCGTCCATCAGCGAAGAACAGGATACGATCATGGACGTGGTCGAGCCGTATCTTCTGCAACTCGGCTTCCTGGACCGCACCCCGCAGGGACGCGTCGCCACCAAATCCGCATATGAACATTTGGGGTTGGATTACGTGGAAGAGGGTCAGCCGAGGTTGTTATGATGTCGTTGCGAGGGCGTCCTGAGCGGAGCGTAGCGAAGTCGAAGGATCGCCCGAAGCAATCTCCCGTTTCAGCAAGGGGATTGCTTCGTCGGCAACAAACGCCTCCTCGCAATGACATGATGCGAATATGGAATCCATCGCCCGCTACTTGATGCTCGGTGGAATCATCCTCTTCCTCATCGGCGGAGGCGTCTACCTCGCCGCAAAATTTGGCTTGCCGCTGGGACGGTTGCCAGGCGATATCCGCATCGAAGGCGAGAATGGCTCGTTTTATTTTCCGATTGCGACTTCGATTTT
>BQMV01000032.1 GCA_022181005.1 Anaerolineaceae bacterium
TTGTCTATGGCGATCGTCGCAGAATCCTCGAGGTCTTGCAAAACCTAGTAGACAACGCCGTTAAGTTTATGGGCGCTCAGCCGGCTCCCCTTATAGAGATCGGACAAGCGGGCGTAGAGGACGATATGTGCATTTTCTTCGTGCGCGATAACGGCATAGGCATTTCGAGCAAGCACTTTGAGCGGATTTTCGGATTATTCAATAAACTTGACCCTAAATCGGAAGGCACTGGCATTGGGCTGGCGCTCATTAAACGAATTATCGAATTTCACGGCGGTCGGATCTGGGTCGAGAGCGAAGCGGGGCAAGGCTCGACGTTTTACTTCACGCTCCCCGCTCAACCGAAGCCTAATTCTGTACTATAATTAACCATCCTCCTTTTAGGAATTACTATTATGAAACATGCTGTTAGCGTTAGTCTCGGTTCTTCCACCCGCAACAAGACAGTCGAAGTTGATTTGTTGGGCGAGACCGTGCGAATTGAACGTATTGGCACAGACGGCGATGAAGCGAAAGCCCGTCAACTATTCCGAGAAATGGATGGAAAGGTGGATGCGTTCGGCGTCGGCGGGATTGACCTGGGCGTCGCTACGCCTTGGAAGTGGTATCCGCTGTATAGCGCGCTTAAGTTAGTGCAAGATGTAAAGCAGACGCCCTGCGTGGATGGGAATGGCATACGCGAGACGCTTGAAACGCGCGTGATGCAGTGGGTGGAGCGGAAAATTGACGATGAGATTCAGCCTAAAACGGCTTTTCTGGTCGCTGGCATTACGCGCTACGGCATGACTGAGTCGTTCGTCAATGCGGGATACCAATGCGTCTTTGGCGATCTAATGTTCGGATTGGACATTCCTGTGGCAATTCAGTCTATGCGTTCGCTCAACGCTGCCGCCAGAATTTTGATGCCGATCGTGGGGCGGATGCCGCTTAGCATGTTATATCCTACCGGCGAAAAGCAGGAAAAAATTACGCCCAAATACGAAAAATATTATCAAAACAATACCGTGACCGGCGGCGACTTCCTTTATGTAAAGCAACATCTGCCAGACGATATGCGCGGCAAGATCATCGTCACTAATACGACCACGTCTGCCGATGTGGAAGCCCTGAAGCAACGCGGCGTCAAATATCTCGTGACGACGACGCTGGAGTTGGACGGACGCACATTCGGCACGAATATGATGGAAGCGGCGCTGATAGCCGTCGCCGGTAAAGGACGCGTTTTAACAAATGCCGAACTGAACGATCTCATTGACCGCCTTGGGCTTGAACCGCAACTGCGGAAATTAAATTAGTCGAAGCCCGGCGCGCGTTTTTATTACGGCTGATAAGGAGAATACATGGACGCAATTTTGCTGGCTGGCGGCATACCCAGACCGGAAGACCCTCTCTATTCCTATGTAAAAGGCGACGCGAAAGCGCTGGTGGATATCGCGGGTAAACCAATGGTGCAATGGACGTTGGATGCGTTGAACGACTCGCGGCATGTGGATAGAGTGATCGTGGCGGGCTTATCGCCTAAAAATCAGTTGCGCAGCGCGAAGCCGTTGCACTATCTGCCAAATCAAGGGCGTATGTTGGCGAACATTGTCGCAGGAATCAATAAATCGCTGCAATTGAACAAGAACAGCAAATATGTGCTGGTCGCTTCCTCCGATATCCCTGCGCTTGAAGGACATATGGTGGATTGGCTGGTAGAAACCGCCATGCAAACCGAAGACGATTTGTATTACGGCGTATGTCCGCGCGAGGTGATGGAGAAGCGCTACCCCGGTTCGAATCGCACCTATAGCCGCCTCAAAGATATGGAACTCTGCGGGTCCGATCTTAACCTCTGCCATGTAAGCGTGGCGACCGATCATTTGGACTTGTGGGAATCTCTGTTGGGCGCGCGCAAAAGTCCATTTAAACAGGCGAGCAAGTTAGGCTTAGGATTGTTGTTTGCGCTGGCAACGCGGCAACTTACGTTGGAGCAGGCGGTGACTCGCGTGAGCGAACGTATTGGCATCAAAGGACGCGCGATCATTTGGCCCTATGCCGAACCTTGCATGGATGTGGATAAGCCGCATCAACTTGAATTAATGCGCGAAGACCTTGCTAAAAAACAGCGCAAACTCAAGCGAAAGACCGTTGTTAAGAAAACGACGACTAAAACAACGAAACGTTCGACTTCCCCTAAGAAGACGACTCGGACGAAGCCTGCGGCAGCGTCTCGAACTCGCTCCAAATGAGTCTGCGCGCCTTTCTCGAATGGGACGCGCGCGCTTCCGAACGAATACGCGTAGCTGAAAAACCGGGCGTAGTGCGTTCCATTGCGGTATTTTTCGCGCATTCGGGCGATTCTTGGTTTTGGGGCATTGCCATGATCCTGCTCTGGCGATCGGGGAATTCATTCTGGAAAGAATGGGCTGTCGTGCAGTTTGCAGGCATCAGCGTTCTGGCGGCATTGGTAATGGGGATTAAATTCATCGTGCGACGCAGGCGACCCGAAGGCGAATGGGGCAGTGTCTATCGAAATACCGATCCGCATTCGTTCCCGTCGGGGCATGCTGCGCGTTCGTTTCTAATCGCTACGCTGGCAGCCGGGCTCGGACCTATTGAGTTAGCGATTATTTTATGGATTTGGGCTCCGCTGGTCGCCTTGGCGCGCGTAGCGATGGGAGTGCATTACGCTTCAGATATTATTGCCGGCGCGGCGCTCGGCGCGTTCTTCGCTTTAGCAACGTTGCGATTGTATCAACCGTTTTTGTTGTGGGCGTCTCATCTCATCGGCGTTGCTTTTTGGTGATAGATTGCTATGGGGGAGACAGCCGTGCGACTACCGCGTTGAGGATAATCCGGTAGTTGGTAAGGCAGTTTCCAGAGCGTTAACTTTTAACTTGCGCCGCGTGTTCTTCTATGTGCGCGATACCGCGTTCAACCCAGGCTTGCGGCGTAAGCCCGTCGCCCAGCGTAACGTGATTAGACACGCGCTTCCACGCTTCAGCGGGCAGTTCATTCAAGAATTCTGCCAGAGTGCGAACGTCGGTTATAAAATCATCCAACATTTGATTAAGCGATTCATTTGGATCGTAATGTTCGGCGGCGTACGCGACGCCATCGAAGTTCTCAAAGGTGGGAATGTTTTCAGCGACTGTGCGACGCGTGCGCGCCGCATATACGAGCCGATGCACATCGCGGGTGTGTGCGGCAACCTGATGCGCGTTCCAGCCGCCTGCTTCTAACGGCGCGAAAGGATCGTTGACGGCAAGGCATGCTGAGCGAAATTCCTCCGCTACGGCGAGCAATTTCTCGATCAATTGGCTGCGATATTTCTGTAACTCTTTCATTCATCCTCCATTGATTCGCATACAGGAATGCGATTGCGATTCTCGCTGGCGTTGAGCGGCAAGCCCAAATAAGGCGAGGGATCGAGCGTATTTTTGATGTTCAGCTCGCTCTCGAACTTTCCCACGTCATCACTTTTGACGATTGAAAAGTGCAGGTGTACGCCGACAGGGTTGTTAGGATCGCCCGAATAATCTCCTTGGTAACCGAGCAGCGTCCCCGCTTCGATCGGTCGCTCTGATGCGCCGGCCGGAAACTCTTCTACGATAAATGAATTGCCGAAGCGATCCGCCATGTGCGTATAGTATAGCCAGATTTGTTGTCCGGGGTGGAGCGGGTCGTTTGGCACGCGTACGATGACCGCAGATTTCCATTCCGGTAGACGGGTGAGGTAGCCGGGATAAGCCGAGATCACGCGAGTAAGTCCAGCCTCTGCGCCTCCGAAGACGTCAATCCCTTGATGCGCATGGTTAATTCTGAAAGAATCACCCCACAAGAAGCCGACGAATCCGTCAGTGGGAAAGAGAAAGGAGGCAGCCCCACACTTTGAACCGGCGGTTAGGCTCCAGTCAGGATATGACGCGGGGCGGTTTATCCACATACGAAATTTGATGATACGTTCCGTCTGGGGACGATACAGCAAATATGCCGCGGCGAGGACGGCGACGATAGACGTCGCGACGATGGCGATTGTGAAAGCGCGTTTTGACATCGCGCCGAATTATACCCATAAGCGCTAAAGAGCGTTCTGACCTGAGCGAGCGAGTATAATTCGCCCATTCTATTCATTGGAGAAAAAAGTGCGTCAACGATTTACGATTTTCTTGATCATTATGGCGGTGGCAATGAGTGCATGCGGCGGAAATGAGCCCGCTCAAACGCCTACGCCGCGTCCTTCGGAAACGCCAATTGTCCCGCCTACGCCCACTTCCACGCCTACCGTGCCGCTTGCGATTTTGGTTTTGCCCGCCGATCTTGATCCTGAAATTTCGGAGCTTTATCAAAAAACGGTCTATGATCTAGCGCAGGCTTCAGACATGCGCTTTCAGGTGAGGAATTCATTGGACGTGGACGATTTGACGGAGCCTGGTTTGCGGATCGTGATTGCGCTTCCGCCTGACCCGGGCGTTGTTGCGCTTGCCGCCGCTGCGCCGCAGGTGCAATTCTTAGCGCTGAACATCCCGGATGTTTCTGCCGGAGGAAACGTGAGCGCGCTTGCCCATTCTTCACAATTAGATATTATCGCTTTTCTGGCTGGGTATACGGCGGCGCTGGTTACGGATGAATACCATATTGGCATGATCTTGCCGAAGGATGACCCCGATGCGAAGCGTTCCGCAGCGGCGTTCCGCAATGGGATGATCTACTATTGCGGATTGTGTCGGGTGATCTATTTTCCCGCTTTTTGCCTCGTCGAAAATCTTCAGCCTTGTTATCCGCAAAATATCGAAATCCCAGCGGAAGAAGACCCTGCGCGCTATAATCCCTACGCCGATTACCTGATTCTCCAAAGAGACGTGGACACTATCTTTGTTCATCCCAGCGTGGCGACGCCCGATTTACTGACGTATATCGGCGTTACCGGCGATTGGCTGATCGGCGCGGCGACTCCCGAGGAACGCCCGGGCGGATGGATTATGACGATCCAGCCGGACGAGATCAAGGCGATTCAAAGCGTTTGGTTGCAGTTGGCGGGCGGGCAGGGCGGGCTTACAGTTCAATCGCCTTTGAGCCTAAGCGATATTGACGCGACCCTGCTTTCGCCTGGAGAACAACGCCTCGTGCAAGAGACTTTGGATGCTTTGCAACAAGGGCGTATTAACACGGCGAACCCTTAAACGCGCTCCCTTGAGCCTGTGAATTGGATGAATTTATTTTCAACAATGTCTGCTATACTCATTACCGCTCGTTTTGACAGATAAGGAGATGTCATGAATATTAAATGTGCGTTTTGCCAAACGCCCTATACCCTCAGCCGCATACAGATGATTGACGCTCTGCAGAAAATGGACGCTGAGAAATTAACGCATTACGACGCGCACTGTCCGCGTTGCCGACGCTCCACGCGCGTGGAACGCAAACGGGTGGAAATGTTCTTCCCGAACTGGCGTGAAGCGTTAAAACAACTTGAAGCGGAGATGCAGGCGCATCCGCAGCCTGAAGCGTCATCGGCGGTAGAATCTAGACCCGATGCCGCGAAGCAAAAGGAACCTAAGAAGGCGAAACCGCAATCTGCGCCCAAGCCTGCGGCGAAGAAGACCGAAAAGACGAAATCCGCGGCAAAAAAGAAATGACAATTCGCGCCGTTTTCTTCGACTTGGGCGGGGTGATCCTTCGCACGGAATATCAAGCGCCGCGGCAGGCTCTTGCCGAGCGCTTTAGCATGGACTATGCCGATATTGATAAACTCGTCTTCCGGAGCGCGTCCGCCGCGCGCGCCTCAGTAGGGGAGATCTCGGAAGCGGAACACTGGCTGAATGTGGCGCAGACGCTCAAACTTCCAGCGAGCGAATCGGAACGTTTGCAAAAAGAGTTTTTTGCCGGCGATGTGATTGATCGCGAAATTGTGGCGTTTTTACGCTCTATTAAATCTACGCACACGACCGGGCTGATCAGCAACGCCTGGAGCGATTTGCGCAGTTATATCGTTCGCGAGAAGTTCGATGATGCTTTTCATTTCATGGTCATTTCGGCAGAGGCGGGCGTTGCAAAGCCGGCTGAGAAGATTTATCGAATTGCGTTGGAGCAAGCTCAGGTTCAGCCGAATGAGGCGGCATTCGTAGATGATGTGCAGGAAAATATCGACGCCTGCGAGAGTCTTGGCATGTTGGGAATCCGTTTCACTGATTCTGAGTCGACGCTGAAGCGGCTTAAGATCATTTTGTCGTGAGCATTTGGCGAATCGCAACGAACTCAAATCCCCCAGATCGGATTTGCGGCGCTGTTGTTTCAATGATGCGCGCGACTTTCGAACCGTGACCATGCCCGTCGTGCAGGACGATAATGGAGCCTGGTAGGGAGGAGTCTATGATTTGTTGGATGGTCCAATTTAGCGGTTGGGTAAAATGCGGCGGGATGCAGTTCCACATCACGAGGCGGTAGCCCCACTCTGCGAGCAGCGCTTTTGTTTTCGCGGTGAATATCCCATACGGCGGGCGGACGTTGCATATCTCCGCTGGCGAGATTCCGCAGGCTTGCGAGATCAGCATTTTCGTTCGTTCCAATTGCTTTTGCAACAGCTCTGGCTTTTCAAATGGAAATGGAGTATGACCATAGCAATGGATTCCAATCTCGTGCCCGCCAGCATGGATTTGCTTCACAAGGCTTTGATTATTCTCAACATCTTTCCCGATCAAAAAGAATGTCGCACGGACTTCGTGTTTCTTCAGCGCGTCTAACACCTTCGGCGTGTCGCGCGGATGCGGACCGTCGTCAAAGGTGAGGGCGATCTCGCGGCGCGAAGGGTCCCCACGCCATAAAATATCGGGATGGCGGGCTTGCATCCAGTCATAGAGTCGTAGAAGGAGCGCTGTGATCAAGTTGCGGCTTTCCGCTGATCATTTGACATCTTTACCCTCCCACTCCTCCATGAACTGATTCAAGAATTGAACCATCGCTTCATGCCGTTGCTCGGCGATGCGTTTGGCGGCAGCGGTGTTCATCTTGTCCTTGAGCAACAATAATTTCTCGTGAAAGTGATTGATCGTGTCGCTGTTGCTGTTTTTATATTGCTCGAAGGTCTGGTGAAGTTGTGGAGAGGCAGCGGGATCATACAATGGACGATTTTTGTATCCGCCGTAGGCGAAGGCGCGGGCGATGCCGATCGCGCCGATGGCGTCGAGTCGGTCGGCGTCTTGGACGATGAAGCCTTCGAGCGAGTCCATTTTGTTTTCGACGCCCGCACCCTTGTAGGAGATGTGCTTGATGATGCGGCATACCGCGTCAATGGTGGAGGGGTCGAGGGAAAGCGAATCCAGCCAGCCCTTGGCGCGAAGCGGGGTTTCATCTCCCGAATCGTTGAACTTCCAATCATCCAGATCGTGAAGCAACGCCGCGAGTTGGACGATGAAGGCATCCGCCCGCTCCGCGTCGATCTCGCAAATGCGGAGGGCGGTTTGCCAGACGCGATAGACGTGCCACCAATCGTGCCCCGACGAGTCGTCGGAAAATTCCTGCTTGATGTAGTCGGCGGTTTGTTGAATGATCTCGCGCTGGTTCATCGGATCTGTTCGGCGAGGAAGATCGAGACGATCATCGCGACGACGGAGAACCCTGCGCCCGCGAGCGTGCCAGCCAGCGTGGAGACGAGCGTTGCGGCGATGTTGCTCCAATTTGATTTTGTGATGAGGCGGATGGTGAGCCGCCAGGCGATGATGACTGCGAGGAGGACGCCCACGCCCTGACAGACTAACGATGCGACGAGCGACGTTGAACCTGAGCTTTCGCTAAATCCATTGAGCGCGATCAGCAACATAAAACTGGCAAACGCACTGACGAGCAGGAGCAGGATAAATGTGAAGGCAGCAGAAATGATCGCAGGCGTTTTATTGGACATGATGGCTCCATTGACTTGAGATTTGCCCGATTATATCCTTCTCTGATCGCGCGTTTTGTTTTCATATATAATCAACCTATGCAAGCCCTCAACTGCCCCAACTGCGGAGCGGCGCTCCCTCAAAAAGCTATCAAAGCCTCGGACTTGGTCTCGTGTGAATTTTGCGGCGCCAGTTTCCGCGTGCCGAAGACCTTCACGCCCGAACCCGATATGGGAGATTTGATCCTCGGCGCGGATTTCAGCAGTAAGATCATGCCAGGCTGGGAAGTGATCAACGAAGAATTGTTAACCTTCCACAAAGGCAATCCCTCCGAGTTGCGCGGAAGTTACAAACCCAGTCCCAATTCCTATTACGTGTTGAAGAGTTCGGGGTTCTTGGATGACTTCGACGCCAGCATCAATATGAAATTCACAGACGGCGATGAGAACATTATCCGCGCGGGGTTTTATCTGCGCTTCACAAACAACGGCGGCTATGCGGTGATGGTCTCCGTTATTGGATCCTACACCATCGGCTATTATAAAAAAGGCGAGAAGAACGAATTGAAATGGGAAGATTTGCTCCCGTGGGCGAATCATACCGCCCTCCGCGCAGGGATGAACGAAACGAATCGCCTGCGTGTCCTCTGCGACGGAGGGCAGTTCCGCGTCTACCTGAACGGGACGCTGGCAACCTCCTTCAAAGACGATCAATTCAAGCGCGGTAAGTTGTATCTGGCTGTCGTTCCCACTGAGAAATCAACTCTGGATGTCACCTTCTCCGATCTGCAGTTGAGGGAAGTCATGGGTTAACAGAAATACATGAAAGAAAAATACATCGTCGCATCAGACTTTTATTAACTTTCTCCTTCTTCCGGTTGCGTATTTAACTGAATGGTTTTATAGTCGGAACGTTGGCTGGGAAATTCCATGATTTCGATTGCTTTTGCGTTCAACGTAAACGCAAAGGCGGCGTTTGTGACAAATCATTAAAAAATCTGTAGGAGCGATTATGCGACATGGCGGTTTATGGATGTCTGTGCGCCAGGGCGATGAAAAGCCCAAAGTAACGAAAAAACTTTTATTGCGCGTTCTTGTCTATGCGCGCGGATACTGGCGGCATATTGTGGGAATGCTCGCGACGATTCTACTCACGACGGGTTTGTCTTTGCTCACGCCGCTCATCTTTCGCAACATGATTGATGTGGTGATTCCCGCCAAGGATATAACACGGCTCATTTGGCTCGGTGCGGCGCTGCTTGCCATCCCCACGCTGACGGGAGTCGTCAACGTCTTTCAACGACGATTGAATTCAACCGTCGGCGAAGGCGTGATCTATGATCTGCGTTCGACGCTCTTCTCGCGCTTGCAACGTATGTCTCTGCGGTTCTTTACCAACACAAAATCGGGCGAACTGATGTCTCGACTTAATAACGACGTGGTCGGAGCGCAAAACGCTATCAGCAACACGATCGTTAACATTGTTACTAATTTTGTCGAGACGATCGCATTGCTGATCGTTATGCTGACCTTGGAATGGCGTTTGACGCTGATCAGCATTGTGATCTTGCCTTTATTCATTATTGCCGCCCGCCAGTTAGGGAGCGTTCTGCGCGATATTGCGCGTCAGGCGATGGAGATGAACGCGCACATGAACGCACATATGAATGAAACGCTCAATATCGGCGGCGCGCTTCTTGTCAAACTTTTCGGGCGTATGCGCGAGGAGGAAAGCCGCTTTCGTCAACGGGCCGCGCATGTGCGCGATATTGGCATTCATCGCGCGGTTGTAGGCTCAACCTTCTTCGTTATTTTCGGTCTGATCACGGCGGTTGGCACGGCGCTGGTCTACGGCTTAGGCGGTTGGTACGTGATTGAGGGCGCGTTCACAGTTGGCGCCATTGTCGCGTTTAGCTCATACCTGAGCCAACTCTACGGAGCGTTGCAAGGTCTGGCGGGCGCGCCGGTTGAATTTTCAACGAGCATGGTTTCGTTCGAGCGTGTATTCGAGATTATTGACCTGCCGCAGGATATCGTTGAAAAAGAGGATGCGTTGCCGCTGCGCGATGTTCAAGGCGAACTTGAATTTGACGATGTTTCGTTTAGTTATTACGTTGATCCGTCTAAACTGCTGAAGGATGTGAAACGCTATGGGCGGCATGAAGACGTCGGCGCGGTATTGTCGTTGACGAAGGCGCCTGCTGAGAGCGAACAGAAGACGAAAGATGCGTCAGACGTTTTTTCTTCCAGCGAGGAAACGACTGCGACCTCTCAAGCGCGCGAGACGGCTCTTACCGACATCTCTTTTGTGGCGCGCCCGGGACAGTTGGTTGCGCTGGTCGGTCCTTCCGGCGCAGGCAAAACGACGCTGACCTATCTGATTCCACGCTTGTACGACCCGACAGGAGGAGTTATCCGTATTGATGGGCGTGATTTGAAGGACGTAACGCTCGAGTCGCTGTCTGACGCGATCGGCATGGTTACGCAAGAGACGCATCTTTTCCATGACACGATTCGTACGAATTTAGCATACGCGAAATTGGATGCGACCCAAGCCGAGATCGAAGCCGCTGCGAAAGCCGCCAACATTCACAACTTTATTGCGGAACTGCCCGAAGCCTACGATACGATCGTAGGCGAGCGCGGATATCGTCTGAGCGGCGGCGAGAAACAACGCCTTGCGTTGGCGCGGGTGATTTTAAAAGACCCCCGCATTTTAGTTTTAGACGAAGCGACGAGCCATCTCGATTCCGAATCGGAAGCGTTGATTCAAGAGGCTCTCAAACGCGTTATGGCGGAACGCACAAGCATAGTCATCGCTCATCGTTTATCCACCATTCTCTCTGCAGATTCGATTCTAGTGATGGATCGAGGTCAGATCGTGGAGCGCGGCACGCACGAAGAACTGCTTGCGTTGAATGGGCTGTAT
>BQMV01000033.1 GCA_022181005.1 Anaerolineaceae bacterium
GGAGGTTATTTGTAGATATTTTTTAAGGATCCGGCAACCCCCCGGATCTACACTCTTTCCCTACACGACGCTCTTCCGATCTGACCGCACCGACCTATTCATTCCCGTCGGCGAGAAATGGGGACAAAAAGGATGGATTCGCTGGCTGGGCAAACGCCTGAACTTCCTCTTCGTAGATCGCTTCAACCCAGACCTTAAAGCGCTTCGCAAGATGATCGCGCTCATGGAAGCAGGCAAGTGTTTAATTATCGCGCCAGAGGGGACGCGCTCGCGCAGCGGCTCATTGATCGAAGGGAAGCCGGGCGTCGCTTACCTGGCGGCGCGATCGGGATTCCCAATCATCCCTGTCGGAATCACCGGAACGGAAGATAAAACCATTTTCAGGAATATAAAACGATTTAAGAAATCAACCGTCACGTTGACCGGCGGAAAGCCGTTCGTCATCCCCCCGCTGCCCAACAAGGATCGCGATGCCGCGTTACGGAATGCGACCGATGAAGTGATGTGTAGAATCGCGGCGCTATTGCCCGAAACCTATCGCGGGATCTATAAAGACCATCCAAGAATGAAGGAATTGCTGCAAAACTAGCTGCCTCTACAATATCTCCCCTGCGCGTCTTTTCAAGAACTTTCCATCTCCCCGTTTGCCTTTCCACTCCGCGCCGTCTACGATCAATTTGCCGCGCAGAAAAACTTTTTCAGGATAACCCGTCAACTCCCAACCTTCATACAAGTTATAGTCTGTGCGCTGATGCAATAAAGCGGCGCCATACTTTACTTTCTTTTCGGGATCCCAAATCGCGATATCCGCGTCCGAACCTTCCAACAACGCGCCTTTACGCGGGTATAAACCAAAAATTTTCGCAGGGTTAGCGCACATATACGCGACAAATTGATTCGCGGTAATTTTTCCGGCGCGCACGCCCGTTGTCCACAATACAGGCATGCGGTCCTGAATGCCCGGCAGACCGTTCGGAATCTTTGTGAAATCATCCCTGCCCAATTCCTTGCCGGGGATAGCGATCGGTTCGCCTTCATAGACGAGAGGCTTCGTTCCGTCGAAGAAGAAGGGGCAGTGATCTGTGCCGACAGTTTGCAGAATGTTCTCGGTCAACCCTTCCCAAAGACGCGCATTATCGTCCTGCGTTCGCATCGGCGGCGAGCAAACCCATTTCGCGCCGTCGGGCCGCCGCAAATTATCAATTGTGAAAAATAAATATTGCGGGCAGGTCTCGCCCATTGCCTTAACGCCCCGTTCGCGGACATATTTCAGCATATCCACTTCGCCGCCCGCGTTCATGTGAACGATGTACACCGGCGCATCCGCCGCAGCCGCCATGCCCGCCATCCGCAACGTAGACTCAACCGCGCCCCAGGCGGGACGAGTGAGCGCGTGCCATTCGGGCGTTGTGCGCCCGGCGGCGAGCGCTTCGGCGACCAGCGTTTCAATCACGTCGCCATTTTCGCAATGCGCCATCGTCAACATGCCGTTCTCTTTCGCAATTTGCAAAGCCTTAAAAATATCGCCGTCGGCGAGTCGTAAACGACCGTTGTAGGCGGTAAAAACTTTGAGGGTCTGAATCCCCATTTTCATAAGCGCCGGAATCTCTTTCGCGATCTTCTCATTGAACTGCGTAAGGTTCATGTGAAAGGAATAATCAACTACGGCTTTCTCGGCTTTCTTCATCCATAAGTCAACCGAATGAGCAAAGCCCTCCCCCTCCAAAACGACAAAATCCATCACAGTCGTCGTGCCGCCGAACGCCGCCGCTTTATGACCCGTATAATGATCGTCGGACGAGACGGTATCGAACATGGGCAAATCAAGATGAACATGCGGGTCCACACCGCCGGGAAGAATGAACTTGCCGCGCGCATCTACAACCTCGGCGCTGGGGTGTTGCAATCTTTTTCCGATCTGAGCGATGGTTTCGCCTTCGATCAGAATATCCGCTTCGAAAGTGTCTGAGGCGGAGATCAGCGTTCCATTTTTAATTAAGATCGCCATCGCAACTCTCTCTCTCTTGCCTGTCTCATCTTACGTCAACGCCATCGGACGTTTCATTCTTTGCAAAGCCTAACAGCGTCGTCAAAACTTCCGCTGGGATGTCCGCCTCAGGCAAGTCAACTCGATAAGATTGATCGCTCCCAGCGCGTTCGCGCAAACTCTTCCACAGCAGCTGACGTTCCTCGCCAGCCACAACGAGATCATTGAGCGTTTTGGCATTGAGCAAATATTCGCCGGTAGAGTATAAAAACGTCAGCCGCTTCCACCTATCGGTTCGGATCGGTTCGCTTAATTTCTCCAACGCGCCCAATTGAATTTTGAAATATTCTTCCTTCGCGCGCGGATGATGCGCTTCGTCTTTAAGCAACTCGCCGCGAGTGGTTAGTTCGTGCCCGCGCGCCTGAGCGACGTATTCGATCTGCCCGCCATGATCGCCGAACGCCGTCGGTTGGTAAAAAGCCAGATAATCTACCGCGATCACTTTCGGCGCAGATTTAAGCGGAATGCGATACCAGCCGAACAGCCGCGCGATTTCTAAATCTCGCGGAGAGGGCAACAAACAGACGAGAACCAAATCGGTAGGCGAAAGCATAAGACGATTATAAGCCCACGCGAACGCAGCGCGCCAAACTTCATTTTAAGCAATACCCTTGGTTATAATATTGAAGCTATTCCCTTACTCTTATAAAGGAGTTTATTATGTCTGCACCCCGCACCGTCCGCGCGCCGCGCGGAACGCAATTGACCTGCAAGAACTGGCTCTCCGAAGCCGCCTATCGCATGATTCAAAACAACCTCGACCCCGACGTGGCGGAAAAGCCCGAAGACCTCGTCGTCTATGGCGGGCGCGGAAAAGCCGCCCGCACTTGGGAAGCCTTCGACGCTATCCTCGAATCGCTCAAAAATCTCGAAGCAGACGAAACGTTGCTCGTGCAATCGGGCAAGCCCGTAGTCGTTTTCAAAAGCCACAAAGACGCGCCCAAAGTCCTCATCGCCAACTCGAATATCGTGCCGCATTGGGCGACATGGGAATACTTCGACGAGTTGGATAAAAAGGGGCTGATCATGTACGGGCAAATGACCGCTGGCTCGTGGATTTACATCGGCACGCAAGGCATTTTGCAAGGCACCTACGAAACCTTCGGCGCGCTGGCAAAACAACGCGGCTGGGATTCGCTCAAAGGCAAATTTGTTTTGACGGCAGGTCTCGGCGGCATGGGCGGCGCGCAACCGCTGTCCATTACCATGAACGAAGGCGTGGGACTCATCGTCGAAGTGGACCCCGAACGCGCCGAACGCCGTCGCGCCATCGGTTATGTGGATGTCGTCGTGGACACGCTTGAAGAAGCCATGACGCTGGTCGAGGAGAACATCAAAGCGCAAACGTCGCGCTCGATTGGATTAATCGGCAACGCCGCAGATGTGTATGACGAACTCTTTCAGCGCGGCATCATCCCCGACGTGGTAACCGACCAAACCTCTGCGCACGAAGCGCTGTTTTACGTCCCTAGCGGATTGAGCGTCACGGCGGCGAATCAACTGCGAGTCGAAAATCCTGAAAAATATAAAAAGATGGCGATGGACTCGATGGCGAAGCATGTGCGCGCGATGTTGGCGTTCCAAAAAGCGGGCGCGGAAGTTTTTGATTATGGAAACAACTTGCGGCAACAAGCGTTCAATAACGGCGTGAGCGACGCGTTTGAATTCCCCGGCTTCGTCCCCGCTTACATTCGTCCGCTGTTTTGCGAGGGCAAGGGACCCTTTCGCTGGGTGGCGCTTTCGGGCGAAGAAGAAGACATCTATGCCACCGACCAAGCCATCATGGAGTTGTTCCCCGAAGACGCGCACTTGCATCGCTGGCTGAAAATGGCGCGCGAGAAAGTCCCCTTCCAAGGATTGCCTTCGCGCATTTGCTGGCTCGGTTATGGCGAGCGCGTCAAAGCGGGACTCAAGTTCAACGAACTGGTCGCCAGCGGAAAGGTCAAAGCGCCGATCGTGATTGGGCGCGATCATTTGGATTCGGGTTCGGTCGCTTCGCCCAACCGCGAAACCGAAGCGATGAAAGACGGCTCGGACGCGATCTCGGATTGGGCGATTCTCAACGCGCTCATCAACGCCGTCGGCGGCGCGACGTGGGTCTCGTTCCATCACGGCGGCGGAGTCGGCATGGGATATTCGCAACACGCCGGGCAGGTCATCGTCGCAGACGGGACTCCCGAAGCCGCGCAACGCCTTGAGCGCGTGCTGACCACTGACCCCGGCATGGGCGTGGTAAGGCACGCGGACGCGGGTTACGAGATCGCCATCGAAGCCGCCAAACGGCACGGCATCAAAATGCCGATGTTGAAATAGAATCGCTTCGCGTACGTTAAAGGATTCTCCATGAAAAATCGCCCGCTTCGCGTCGCCTTGTTTTAACGAGTGAATCGCAAGAAACTTCCGCTTCTTTTTCTACTTCTCGCGTTGACCGCTTGCCTAACTTTGCACGCACCTTTCGCCGCCGCGACATTCACGCCAGCGCTCACCGCGACTCCGACTCTCACCGCGACTCGAACCGAAACGCCTGCGCCGACGATCACCCCGACGCCCGCTCCTCTTGCGCGCCGCGTGTTAATCCTGTCTATTGACGGACTCCGCCCTGAACTGATCTCGCTTGCGCCGATGCGTAACTTACAAGCGTTAATGCAGATCGGCGCATATACATTGACCGCGCAAACCGTCTACCCAAGCGTGACGCTGATTTCACATTCCTCCATGCTGACAGGCTTATGTCCGTCCAAGCATGGCGTGCGCTGGAATGATTACATCCCCGAAAACGGAATCGCGCAAGGCGTTGATCTATTCGACCTCGCGCACGCGGCAGGCTTTCAAACTGCGATGTTTGTGGGCAAAGAAAAATTGCAACAAGTCACCGACCTCTCCAGCCTCGACATCTTCGCCTACGTCAACGACCGCGACTTGATCGTAGCGCAACAACTTATCGAGGATTTCCCCGAAAACTTCGGCGTGTTGTTCGTTCATTTTCCGCTAATAGACGGTATGGGGCATGTGCACGGCTGGTCTTCAGCGCAACAGTTGAGCGTTACGCGCCGCGCAGATGAAGCGTTGGGATTAATCCTACAAGCGTTAGACGCTAGAAAACTACGCAACGAAACGCTGCTTATCGTCACTGCCGACCATGGCGGTCACGATACAATTCACGGCTCATCTCTCCCCGAAGATACGACTATCCCGTGGATCGCGTCAGGGGCGGGTATCCAGCCGAAACCGTTAACGACGCGCATCCACACGATGGATACAGCCGCTACAGCCGCGTTCGCCCTCGGTCTGCCGATTCCCGTCGAATGGGACGGGGTTCCTGTATATGAAGCGTTCGGATTGCCAGCGGCAGAGCCATCTACAGACTGTCGTTAAGAGTCTTAACTCGGCTTTAATCGCGGATGAACACAGATTAACTCTAATTTCTAATAAAAGCGAACTCGAAAAGGCTTTATTTATCCTTTTCATCTGCGTTTATCTGCAGCGAATTGCATTTAAGCAACGCTTTTTAAACAATAGGCTGAAGCGCCATGTTTATTTCATTACGCGTCTGGTGATCGAATCCTGTAGAAAGTCAATCAGGTAATGATTCACTTCGTCAGCCGAATCACGCTGCACCCAATGCGTTGATTCCGGAAAGAAGATCAAATTCCGATCATCGCAGTAATCCATGCTGAGACGCGCCAACCGATGCGTGAGGGCTGGGTCTTTTACGCCCCACATCATCAATGTACGAACTGCGATATGCTCGTCGGGCAACATCGCAGGCGGAGACTGGAAGGCGGCGCGATACCAATTCAACATCGCGGTCAACGCGCCCGGCTGCGACCAAGCTTCTTTGTATCGTCGAATCTCTTCTTGCGTAAGTTGACTTCCGCCTGAAGAGCCGCGCAGGCTGCGAACTAACGCACGATACTCATCCGCCGACAACGCCGCTTCGGCAAGTCTCGGCAATTGGAAGAAAAGCCAATACCATGAGCGACGGATTTGATCCGGGTCGCGGCGCAAGAACCGGCGATACACTGTAGGATGCGGCGAATTAAGAATTGCGAGTTTATGTAGTTTTTGGGGATGGGTTGCGGCGAGAGTCCACGCGACGCCTCCGCCCCAATCGTGACCGACAAGATTGACCTTCTCATAATCGAGAGCCGCGATCAAGCCGAGGATGTCGTCTGCCAACGCAGAAACGCGATATGCTTCTTTATCCTTCGGCTTAGCGCTCAAATTGTAGCCGCGCTGATCGGGCACAATGACGCGATACCCCGCCGCCGCAAGCGCGGGGATTTGTTTCCTCCACCCATACCAAAATTCAGGAAAGCCGTGCAACAGCATCACAGGGGCGCCGCTTTTTGGTCCCGCTTGAACGACATGTAAGCGAATTCCGTTGGTTTCGATATAACTATGTTCCAATTCCATTCAAACTCCGCCTTTACAGCAAAAGCGATCTGACGCTTTGTAGTGAATCAAGATTGTACCAAACAATGGGAGGCGAGTTTAAGTTCTCGGTAAGCGTTTAGGGCGGCTCGCAGGAATGTCGTGTGGAAAAGTTAACAAATAAATTCGGTTTAGCGTCATGATCTTACTCGTAAGAACGGCGAGTCGCTGATTAAGCAAGTCCGTCAACAAGTAAAGGAAGCGGGCTTGAAGCCGAAAGACATCGCCAACGCAATCGCAAAGGCGCGGGCTCGTAAATAGGACTCAACTCAATACCCTCCCCTAAAATACGCCCGGATCAAATCCGAAATATCCGCGGTCGTGTTCTGCCTCGCGACGGCGAAAAAATCATACGCAGTGGCGCGACCACGCCCGTAGCGCGAGGCGTAATCGCACAGGAATGTGAAGAAAGCGTCATCGCCCATGCGATAGTTCAACGCCTCCAAAAAGTTCGCGCCGTTGAGGTAACTCGCATTCACATAGGCACGGAAGGTCGGCGCCTCGTAGATACTCGTATCCACATAACCCGAGGGACCGAAATAATTCACGCGCCATTGCCACCACCAATCGTACGAGTTCGGATAGATATATTCATAAAACAGCGCCTCGCTATACACCGATAGCGCTTCATCCAACCATGGCTCGGTGGCAGAATCATTCCCCACCAACCCATACCACCATTGATGCGCGATCTCGTGCACGCCGATCGCCACCAGATTACTGCGCGCCGAACCGTCGTATTCGTTGTAAAACTTTGTCGCTAAAAACACCAAGCCATCGAACTCCTGCCCGTCGTTCAAGTCAGCCTGCACAATGCTAAGACTGCCATACGGATACGGACCGAACAGCGACTCGAACAACCCCACCGCGCGCACCGCCGCATTCAGGATGGCAAGCCCCTCCGTTTCGTAACCGGGATAATAATACGCGCGGATCACCACCGCCCCTGCGGTTGCCTCCACGAACCGGAACTGGTCGCTCGCCGACAGCGCGAACGTCCGCGCGCCGAAGAGGCGATAGCGAGTCCATTCGTTGTTCGGCTCTCCCACTCCGCTTGCGGCAAACGCAATCGTTCCCTCCGTTACGCGGACATTCACTTCAAAATCCGCCGCGTCTTGGACGAGATGTTCGCCGAGATAATAATCGTCATGCAGAACCCAGCCGTTGCTATACGGCACAACGAACGGAAACCAATCCGTGAGGTTGGTCTGCATTGAGTCGTATCCATACGGATGCTCTTTGAGTTTCGACGGGATCGAAATGCGAAAACGCATCGCCAAAGCGAGTTGCGCGTTCGGCGCGAGCGGCTGCGATAAATAGACCGTGAGCCTGTGTCCGCTCATATCGTAATTGAGCGCGGCGCTATCCAGCAAAATGTTTTCGAGCGTGAATCCGCCGCGATGATTTGGCTCGACCGCCAACACGAGTTCATTGAGTGGGACGCCCGTTTGATTCGTATATCGAATCGTTTCGTCCACGGCGAGTTGATGACCGTAATAATCGAGCAAAGCAAACAGCGTGTATTGAGTCCTCGATGAGGTTGGAGGCGAGGTCGGCGAAGGCAAGGGCGTTGACGTGAATGCAAATGTCGGGGGCGGCGTGTTGGTTGGAGGTTCGGGCGTGAAGGTGGGAATCAACCTCGGCGACTCGATGGCGGTGGGAGTCAACGTCACAGGCTGAAAGGGAGTCGGGGTGGGCGAGGCGTTCGCTGCCTGCGTAACAACTGCAAGCGTAGGAGGAAGGGTCTGCGCTTGCGGGGAGGCGCAAGAGGCGAGAAAAAAAAGAAGGACGAAAAAATTAAATCGAAGTGGAATTTTCATAATGAAATATGTCGTTGCGAGGAGGAGTGGAACGACGACGAAGCAATCTCCTCATATCTATGGAGATTGCTTCGGGCGAAAGAGCATCGCCCTCGCAACGACATCAATAATTGTTTTTAAAATACTTCTTCATCAGGTCAGATAGATCTGCCGAGGTGTGTTCGCGCAGGACGCGGAAGAAATCGGCGCCCGTTGCGCGCTTGCCCGCGTATTGAGCGTAATAATCTTTGAGGAACGCGAAGAAAATTTCATCGCCGACGCGCTCGCGCAACTCTTGAAAAAATCGCGCGCCAGTTAAATAGATTTTGTCCCAATACGGTCGTTGTCCGCCGCCGTCATACACTTGCGTATCCACAAAGCCCGCTTGCTGAAATTCAAAATAACGATAACTCCACCACCAACTCACAAGATCGGGATACGTCGCTTCGTAATAGATCACTTCGCTGTACGTGGCGAGCGCCTCATCGAGCCACGGCTCGATGCCCTGATCGTTCGCCACCGCGTCGAACCACCATTGATGCGCGGTCTCGTGCGCGCCGATGGTCACGAGATAATTCGCGGGCGTGCCATCATACAAATTAAAATAATCGCGGCTGATGAAATAGAACGCCGAATATTCCATGCCATCGTTGAAGTCGCCTTGCACTGCCGTCATCGTTTTGTGACGATACGGTCCGAACTTTTCAGTGAACGCTTGCAACGCCTGCGCGGTCGTCTGCAATAACGCTTCGCCCTCTTCATCGTAAAACGCAAAATAATACGCGAAGACTTTCACATCGCCGACGGTTTGCGTGGCGACTTTGTAATCGGCGCTCATGGATAGGGCAAACGTGCGCCCCGCGTCCAACTCGAACTTGCGGCTGGTCGCTGACCCTGATGCCGCCTCTGCCCCCGACGCGGCGATCTGAGGCGTCGTCCCATCGGTGAATGTGACTGTCACATCGAAATCTGCAACATCATAGACGAGATGTTCGCCATAGAACCATGGGTTGTGCAATATCCATCCCTCGCCTGATTGATACGGCACAACGAACGGATACCAATCCACAAAGTTGATCTGCCTGTCGGAGTATCCATAGATCTGCGGGCGGACTTCGTTCGGGTTGCTGTACGCCTGCATCTGCGGAAGGATAAGCGCGTAGGTCATGGTGATCGTGACCGTTCCGCTTGGCGGCAGGGGTTGAGGGAGTGGGATTTCGAGGCGTTGGCTGAGGGGTTCTAAAATGTAATCAGTAATTGGTGATTGATCTACGGTGAGGGATCGCAGACTGAATCCGCCGCTCCATAGATTCGGCTCCACCGCGAGGACGAGATTCGTCAACGTTTCGCCTGTCCAGTTGGGATAGGTGATGGTCTGGTTCACCTCTGCCGCCTTGGAGGAATAGTTCATTTGCAAGTCAATCACATACTGCGGACGTTCCAATTCGGGCGCGAGGGTTGGGAATGCGGTCGGCGTTTCGGTTGGAAGCGCGGTTTCAGATGGAGGAATAGTTGCAGATGGAGATGGTGTTTCGGTTGGGAGAGGAGGAGGGGTCGGCGAAGAGCAAGAGACAAGAAAGAGAAAAGAGGAAAGAAGGGCAAGAATGCGCGTTGCGACGGGTTTGGACATGGGGAGTATTTTAACCGATTGAGATAATCCCCCGCTTAACGACAAAGCCTCCCGCAATGTTTCCATGCGGGAGGTTTATTTTCTCGTTGTTTTATCCAAAAGCTTTACAGCCAAATCCAAAAATGTTTGCTTGAGGACACGCGGGTCAAACGATTGGAGCATCTTCACGGGCCAGCGTTCGATTTCATCCGGAAAGTTTTCACAGCGGTTCAATGCGATGGCAAACCAATAGGGGTCGAATCCGGTATCTTTCTGCGCGGCTTGTTCAAGAAGCGGATCGAGAGGCTCCTTCTGCATGATGAAATATAGATCGACAGCGTCGCGGGGTTCAGAGCGTCCAAAATAAGCCAGTAATTTATCCACCCGCAAATCCGGGTAATCGTTGATATAGATGCCCTGCTGGGAAATCAGGGGAGGTCCAAAGCGGTAGGGAGAATCGAGGGCAAGATCGATCTTCAAACCCTCATCGCCTTTTTCAACCAGGAGTTCCACATAGGTCGAAAAACGACGCACAACTTTAAGCGATAGCCCTCTTTTCTGGCAGGCGGTTTCGATCTGGTAAGACAAAGGCAGGACAAGATTTTCTGTCCCAGTAAAATAGTCGAGATCAAAAGAAAGCCTGTGCCCCAGATAGTATTCTGCCAACGCCGTCCCGCCTGCGAGATAAAAATTCTCCTTATCCGGTAAACCGGCAAGAATTTCCATGAATTCTTTTTGAAGAGGCGTTAGCGTTCTAAATCCCTT
>BQMV01000034.1 GCA_022181005.1 Anaerolineaceae bacterium
ACGCACGAAGAATGGGGGATGTTGATTCTGATCCTCGCGTGCGGGGTCGGCGCCTACATGCGCTTCAACCCGACTGTGCTGGCGGGTTTCGCCATCAACGACGGCGGCATGTTCGCCGTGATGGTGGACGATCTGCGCGCGAATCGTTTCGTTCTTCCCGCATTCACAACGTATAACCATCTGAATATCCCGTACGCGTATCCGCCGCTGGGGTTTTACTTCGGCGCAGTTGCCTCGTTGATCTTCGGGCTTGATTCAACGCAAGTGGTCCGCTGGCTTCCCGCTTTCTTTGCGACTCTTTCGATCCCCGCATTTTATCTTCTTGCTTTGCAATTGCTCAAAAATAAATTTCACGCGGCGGTTTCGACCTTCTTCTTCGCGCTCATGCCTCGTGCGATGTGGTGGTTTGTGATGGGCGGCGGACTGACGCGCAGTCCCGGTCAATTTTTTATGTTGCTCACGCTGGCGGTTGTGATTCGCCTCTACGAAAAGAAGCGTCGCTCCGATATTGTTCTTGCGGGCATCTTCGGCGGGCTGGCGGTGATGAGTCACCCGGAAGCGGCGGTGTATACATTTGTCTCCGCAATCTTTTTATGGCTCATGCTTTCACGCACGCGCGCGGCTTTCATTCATTCCGCGCTTGTCGGTGTTGTTGTGGCGGTCGTGTCCGCGCCGTGGTGGGCGTCGGTCGTTTCGTATCATGGCATCGCTCCGCTGTTGAGCGGCGCGGCGACCGGCTCGAAATTGGCGGCGGTGTTCAACTTGCTCTTCTTCGTTTTCACAGAGGAACCTTACGCGACGGTGATCGCGGTCCTCGGCTTGATCGGGATCGCTCACCGCCTCATCCGACGGGACTACCTGCTTCCGTTGTGGATGGCGATTCCCTTCTTCATCGAAGGGCGGAGCGCGGCGGGTCCTGCGGCGATTCCGTTGGCGATGCTTGCCGCGCTGGGATTTGTGGAAGTTATCTTACCGGCGATCCAGCCGTCCCTTGCGAAAGAAGCGAAAGTCCCATCCGCTGAACGAAATGTTT
The DNA here is from genome assembly GCA_022181005.1 of Anaerolineaceae bacterium. GTDB lineage: Bacteria > Chloroflexota > Anaerolineae > Anaerolineales > Villigracilaceae > Defluviilinea. The sequence continues at coordinate 1,034 of BQMV01000034.1, forward strand.
TTATTTATCTCGTCCTCTATCTGATCTTTTCCACCGCGCAATTCGGATTGCAGTTATCCACTGCCACGCTGTATCCGCCGGATGAAGAGGCGATGCGTTGGGCGCGAGAGAATACGCCGGACGATTCGCGCTTCCTCGTGTTGACCGGCACAACGTCAGCCTCGTGCGATTCGGTGATGGAATGGTTCCCAGCCATCAGCGGGAGGAAAAGTTTGTTCACCGTGCAAGGCGCCGAATGGACGAAGGGCGCGGGGTTCAACGATTACGTGCGCTCGACGTATGGGGTGCAGGAGTGTTTGGCGAACAGCGATGTGGCTTGCCTTGACGAACTCGTTGACCGCGCGGACTATGATTACATCTACGTTTCGAAAATTTTGCGCGTGAACAATTGCGGTCCGCTTGCGCCGCAGAGAGTGTTTCCGTATTTTGTGGAGAGTCTCAAATTCGATTCGGGGTTTGATGTGGTGTACGAAACGGACGGGGTGTTGATCTCGCGGAGGAAATGATCCGCAGATTTCACAGATTGGGCAGATTTAGAAAGGAAAAACCTGCGAATAAAAATGTCAGCGCGTTATTTGCGTTGGAAGATGACGGCGGTGGGATCTTCGTAAAGTGTTGTCCAGTTGCCCTCTTGTTTTAGTTGAATTGCCAAAGGCGAGTTAGCGGGGATGATCGCCCAATTGATTTGATATTTCTCCAGCAAATCGCGCCAATTATTTTTGGCTAACAATATCGTTTCGTAGTCGCGCATCAGCGGTTCGCCGTAGAAGTCGCTTTGGCTGTCTACAAAAACAAGGTCATGGGGCCATAAACGATAAAGCAGATAGCCGCCCCAGTTGAATTCGTTGAACATGTTGCCTTCGATTGGATTTTTCTCCAGCCAATCCACTGCCTGGACGGGAAAGACCTGCGGATTGAACTGATAGACCTGCCTGCCTTTTGCGTGGCTGTAGGCAAAGAATCCAACAGAAAGAATAATCAAAGTTACTGGAAGCAGAAATGACCGGCTAGGCATGGCGAGATTTACAAAGCGTTCGTCGAATCGTTTCCACGAGGGGAGTTGATTTGCTTTTGCGGTAATCCATTCCGACAGGATCGGCGCGCAGACGATTGCAAACAATGGGATATTTCTCGTCATCATCAATGCCAGGACGGCAAACCCGCCGAGCAGAAAAATGTGACTGACAGCGGCGGTTCGCAGATTGACGAAGAAAAAAATCACGCTCAGCGCAAGCAGAATAACGAACGGCGCAACGGACGGGTCCGATACATTCGGCGGCATCGTCTCGACGGTGCGGCTGAGGATGAACGAACTGCGGTTGTTGAGAACTGCCTCCCAGTTATGCCAAAGATCGGGGGTGATAACCGAAGCGACGAGGGAATAGATTCCTGCAAGGAAAAAACTCTTGCCTGTTTCTGTGCTTGCTTGGTTTCGCCATTTGCCCCATAGCCAGCCAGCGAAATACGCGGCGAGCGTGAGAAAGCCGAAGATGAATCCGCCGTGCAGGTTCGCCCAAAACAGCATGATGAGGGGAAAAACGTAAATCCCAATTTGCTTGCCAGTTCGGAGTTTTTCGAGGTTGTGAATCCAAACAGCAAGAAGTAAAAAAGTAATCATGTGCGGACGAGGAAGCCAGTGAATGCTTGTCGCGCCTGTCGCAAGCAAAACTACCAAGAACGAGACTAGAGTAGATTGACTGCGGTTGAAGCAATATCGGTACAAGAGAAAAACGACGGCGCCGAGGAGAAACGCGGTGAGCAGGATCACGCCGTCCAGCCCCAGCAGTTTATTTGCGATCTCAAAGATAACTTGCGAGAGCCACTCGTATGGTGGACGGGATTCGCCGGTCAATGTGTGAGAGAAAATATCACGGGTCGGGATTGCGCGATGTTCGAGGATGTACTTGCCGAGCGTTAAATGCCGCCCGAGGTCGCTGTCTATGCTGAGCATTTGCGCGCCGGATGCCAGCGCGAGCAAGAACGCGGCAATGGCGAGTATGGCGGCTGCAGATGGGAAAGGTCTGTCGCGCATAGGTTTGTGGCGTGAGTATACTTTGGACTGGCGTAATGGTGGCTGGATTGCCTGCTTACTTTTATAATCGCGCACAGTATGATGTTGCCTGACGCACTTAGAAAAAACCAAGTCGCCCTGATCCTCGGGACTTTTGTGTTAATGGGAGGAGTGTTGCGATTCCTCCCGGGTTGGCTGGCGGGATTCCCGATCAACGACGGCGGGATGTTTTTGGTTATGATCCGCGACCTTCAGACAAACCGTTTTATCCTGCCCTTGGTCGTCTCTTACAATCTTTCGGGTATCCCGTTTGCGTATCCGCCGTTTGGGTTTTACCTTGCGGCGGCGCTTTCCGATTGGCTGTCCATTCCGCCTATTGACCTTCTGCTTTGGTTGCCTCCTCTTGTGAGCGCGGCGATCATCCCTGCGTTTTATTGGCTGGCGCGGCAGATATTCAACTCCGAGCCGAAGGCGATGGTCGCAACCGCGTTGTACGCTTTCATGCCGGGCGTGTCTGATTGGCTGATCATGGGCGGCGGACTGACTCGCGCATTTGGTATTTTGTTTTCTCTTCTTGCGGTTGGTTTTGTCCATCGCGTCTTTCGAGGAGGCGAAAAAAGATCAATAATTCCCGCGATCTTATTTTGCACGTTTGCGGCGCTTAGCCATCCCGAGGCGGGATTACAGACCGCGGCGATCTGCCTCGTCCTTTGGGCTTTCGATGGCAGAAGTTTGTCAGGAACAAAGAACGCTGCGCTGATCGCAGGCGGCGTTACAGCATTAACTGCTCCATGGTGGCTGACAGTGTTGCGCGATCACGGACTTGCTCCATTTGAGTCCGCGATTCAAACCGGCGTTCGTGAGACGCTGTTCGCTTCCCTCTTCCATTCGATCTTTTCGCTTCAAGGCGGCTTGCCGATCCTGCCGACCTTCAGTCTCGTTGGAATCTTTGCCGTATCGCGCAGACGGGAGTTTCCGCTCGTTGTCTGGGCTTTTGCCCCGTTTTTTGTTGACCCTCGTAACGCGCCCGCTATTGCGATCTTTCCGATTCTTATGCTTGCAAGCGAAGGGGCGTATTTTTTGAATGCAGAGTTTGTCCGCGCACATTCAAAAACATTTCACACGCACACAGAGGGAACTTCGTTTCCGCTTCGCCTGTCTGTTGCAATTTTTACAGCCCTCCTGCTGTATCTATTTCTTGTTTCGTGGAGAGGCGCGTCCAATCTGGCGCGGGTCAGCCTCACCCCGGCTGACCGAGAAACGATGGAATGGGTTCGGCAAAATACGCCCGTTGAGAGTCGGTTCCTTCTTTTCACCAATACCGGGCAAGTCAGCCTAATGGCTGATGCGTATCAGGAGTGGTTTCCAGCGTTGGCGAAACGGAATAGCCGAAGCACGTTGCAAGGACTGGAATGGATGTTGGGCCCCGAATTCTTCTCCTATTCGCAACGGTTAAGCGCTTTACAGTCTTGCCAGACGGCTGATTGCCTCTTTGATTGGATGCGAAAGGAGGGGGGCGAAGCAAATTATCTTGTTTTCAAAAAGCAAGGTGCGTCGCCTCTGCTCATGGATTCTTTGCGGGCGCAGGATGGTTATCAGGTTGTTTATGATTCGGAAAACGCCCTGATCCTTCTTCTCGTAAATCCATAGCGATCTTAAAGTTTGGTCGTCTCAATAAATTAGCGGAAATAACAAAAAGCGATGACGCTGAAACGTCATCGCTTTTTGATTATTCTCTCTTTACCGTACAATCGCACCGCTAAGCCCGCACAGAAAACCTTTTTAGCTTGGTGATCTTAGCGTACTTTGCGGTAAAAATCTTTCATGTACGGTAGAGAAATTATTCTCCTAAATAATCGCGCAGCTTGCGGCGGATGGTCGGGTGTCTTAGACGGCTCAATGCCTGCGCTTCGATCTGGCGGACGCGTTCGCGCGTCACGCCCATTTTGCGACCGACCTCTTCGAGGGTATATGCCTGCCCGTCGAGCAAGCCATAGCGCAACTGCAAAATGCGGACCTCGCGCGGAGGCAATCCGTTCAACACTTCGCTGAGATGTTCTCGGAGAAGGTTGTACGTGGCGATATCGTCCGGAGGAGGCGCTTCGTCGTCTTCGATGAAATCGCCCAGCACCGAATCTTCTTCGTCGTCGGTCGGAGTCTCCAGCGAAAGCGGGCGGCGCGCCACTTGGATCATGTTTTCCACTTTCTTCGGCGGCACGTCCAGCGCTTCGGCAATTTCTTCCACGCTTGGTTCGCGCCCGAGACGTTGAGTGAGCTGGTGCTGCACGCGCAGGAGTTTGTTGATCTGGTCGCCCATGTGGACGGGGACGCGGATCGTGCGTCCTTGGTCGGCGATGGCGCGCGTGACTGCCTGGCGAATCCACCATGTGGCGTAAGTTGAAAATTTGTGACCGCGGCGGTAATCGAATTTCTTGGTCGCGCGGATGAGACCGATGTTGCCTTCCTGGATTAGATCAAGGAAGGGAACGCCGCGCCCCATGTACTTTTTGGCGACTGAGATCACCAAGCGCGAATTCGCAGTGATCAAATGTTCGCGCGCCGCCCAGCCGTCTTCGATAGAGTGGCGCAGATTGACGCGGCGACGCGGCGCGACTTTACTTTTGGCGAGTTCTTCGCGCGCCAAACGCCCGCGCTCGATACGTTGAGCCAAAGCGACTTCTTCTGTCGCGGTCAACAGCGGAACGCGGCTGACTTCTTTGAGATATAAGCCGATGGTGTCGTCGGTGTCAATGTTAGCAAGGTAATCGTCAAGGACAACGCTAACTTCCGGCTCGGCTTCCGCGGCTTCAACAGCGATGAGTTCGTCTTCGGTCGGTTCAGCGGTGGCTGTATCTTCCACAAAGGGGATGCCGGCGCTTAGTAGGGCGGAAAAAGCTTCTTCTAGTTGTTCGACGTCTTGCTCGGCTTCGGGGAAAAAATGAAGAATGTCGTCGAGGGTTACATACGATTTTTGTCGTCCCAACTCCACCAGACGCGCAATTGCGGAAAATTCTTCTTCTTCAGCCATCAAAATTTTATCTACATCCATTAATGTCGGTCCATTCTATCTTTTTTGTACTAGAATACACGTTTTTTAAACGAAATTCAAGCCCTGCGTTCTTCTCTTCTATAGAGACGTTGTGAGAGCCGAAATGTTACTGTTCAGGCGTGGATTCGGGCTGAGTTGGTATGGCAGTTTCGGGCGTTTGAGAAGAAAGCGGCGTCTCTGTGGCGGTCGGGGCTGGCGTTGGCGTCTCTTTATAAGGCGGATTCGATAACAGTCCGAGCAGCATATCCAGAGAGGTTTTGTCAACGGTCGTCACTGCGCCCGCCGGAGTAAGTGCGTAATATTCGCTTTCTGTAGGCGTAACGTCTCCGATTTTCACAGTTTGTTCGACGCCATTAAACGTAGCGGCGATGACATACTGCGGATTCTGCAAGCCTGCGTCGCTGAGGCTGAGGCTGGGGATCGTGTCTCTGATGAGCAAGGCGGTAATTTGACTCGCCGCCGCTTCTGCCGAGGCTGGGTCGGCAGGCGCTTTGACGGGCCGGATTAACTGCCACGCGTCAATCGCGCTTCGTGAAAGCTCGATGACTTCGCCGCTTTGCGCTTCGATGCGCAGACTGGAAGGCGCGGCGCCTTGCGCTTCAAACAGATGTATAGGGGGCGCTTCCGTCGCTTCAGGCGCGAGGGCTGTAGATTCTTTTTCCGCTTTGCGCTGGTTGACGAAATAGTAGGCTCCTATTGCTGCCAGCAATAGGAGAATGGATATGATTGTCGAGCGGCGCATTGGAATCAGCCCTGTCGCTTACGTTGCAGCCAGGTATAGAAGCCCATAACCGCAAAGGCGCCCGGGATAACGATCGCGGCAACGAACATCAGCAGTAGAATACGCAGTTGCGAGGCTGGGCGGAACATGCGCGTTACCGGCTCTTTGGGCGTAATGCCGACGATGTTTTCCTGTTCTGCCGCCCAATCTACGGAATTGATGAACAGGTCGCTGTTGCCGTATCCCGAGTCGAAATTTTCGTCGTTGGCGAACTGCGACGTGCCGAACGCCACAACCCGTCCGTGAGTGGTTGGATTTTCTATGGCAACGGCGAGGGTCAGCGGTCCGAGCGTCTCAGATGTTTGGTCGTAACTTGCGGGACCGCCAGCCTGCGTTAGGCTGTTGAAGTCTCTTTCGCCCCATGAATTGTTGGCGGTGAGAACAAGCGGGCTGAGTTGGAGTCCTTGTTTTGCAAGGTCTACCGTAACGCTGCGTGTGAAAGGGAAGAACGTGGCGAGGTTGTTCATCCTGTTTGTGATAGGGTGCGTGGGGTCATAAGATGCGGAAAAGCCGACGCTGGGATTTGGGCTGGCAAGGTCAATTACGATATCGTTATTAAGCGTGACGCCCCAATCTTCCGCGAGCATGTCGGCTAAGGGATCAGGCGCATTGCCAACCTTGGTTAGAAAGGTCGGGTCTTCCATTACCAGCAATGCGCCGCCGTTATTGAGATACGCTCGCAACAATCCTACTTCGTTGGTTGATAGCGGCGTTTGCGGTCCGGCGATAACGATTAGGTTGGCGTCTTCGGGTATTTTGTTTTCAGCGAGCAGGTTCAAGGTCTTGACAGTATAGTTTTTGCTTGTCAGCGTTTCGCCTGCGCGGGTTAGAGCCGAATTGCCGTCTTGATTTGTTTGCCGCGAATCAAGCTCGCCGTGGCCGGTGAGGAAATACACCGTGTGCTCCTCCGGGCTGATGAGGCGAATCAACGCTTTCAGGATTTCTTCTTCAGATGCAAATGAGACGATTTCGGATCGTTCGCCCATTTGCAAGAGAATCTTCCCATCGCCGGTGATGTTGGCTTTGCGCGCGCGTTGAGGATCGCGATTGGGATCGACGAATTCGTACTCGAATTTACCGTCGCTGGCGGCTTTGATGTTTCCAAGCAGTTGATCTGCCGAGGCGGGATTCATTTCTTGCGAGAAAAACGCGACGGCGGTTACTTTTTCCGGCAACGTTTTCAGAGCGGCGGTCAGTTCTGGCGATAATGTGTTTGCTTGATTCTCGGTTAGGTCGGCGATCTGGTACGGATTGTCAAATACAAGCAGGTTGACGACGACTAGCGTAAGGATGAACGCCAGCGTCGTGACCAACGCATTGCCGCCGTGTTTCGCTTGACGACCGGTGAGAAAGCGTTGAATTTTCGCTGGTTCGAACGCCGCGTACAGGGCGAGTCCGAGCAACATGACCCCGAGACTGATCCATAATGCGTTGGTTAGTTTTTCCGGCGATTGAACTGTATATAGGTCAAGGGCGATCACGCCTTTGACGGCGCCGAGCAGCGCCGTGGAAATACACGCCAGCAGGGCTGCGATAAGCGCGATGATGGAGTATTTTCGATATGCGGGTTGAGCTTTCTTCTTTGCCATTATTTCCATCTCCGAATTTCGATCGCCAGCGTTCCTGTAAATAGTCCGATTGCGATGAGGCTGAGGAAGTACGTCAGATCGGTAAGGTAGAAATTCCCTTGGCTGAGCGTATCTCCGAAATGTGCGTTAATTGTCATATAGGTGAAAAAATCGCCGCCCACCGGGAACAGGCTGGCGGGAGCGCCGATCAGCCACCAGAGGAAGATGAACAGCCCAAACGTGGCGATGAAGGCTGTTACCTGATTGCTAAAGATCGCGGATATACCCACGCCTAATGCGATGAGCGCGCCGGCTAAGAGGATTAAGCCGATATAAGAAGAAGCGGCTAACTTCCAGTCGGGGTGGGGCGTGACTTGCGAGCTGAGGATGATCAAGTAGAAGAGCGTGACAGAGATCAGCGTGAGGACAAACAGGAAGCTTCCCAGCCATTTTCCGGCAATCAGTTCGAAGTCGCGGATGGGGGCGGTGAGGAGTAATTCGATGGCGCCGCTGCGTGTTTCGTCTGCGATCACCCTCATGGTCAGCGCGGGGATGGAGAGCAGCAGCAGGAAGCCGAAGAGGTTGTTAACTTCCGAAATCTCAGGCACGAATCCGCCAAACGACCCGCTTTGGTTTGCGGCAAACAGCATTAAGGAGAAGTAGCCTCCGGTAAGAAGCAGTAGAGCCACAGCCACCACATAGGCAATTGGGCTGATAAAGTAATGGTTGTATTCGCGTTTTGCGATGATCCAAATGTTGCGCATGAATTTTGCCTCAGGTTGATTTTTTGACGGACGACGCGCTTTCGCGGGTCAGTTCGAGGAAGATTTCTTCAAGACTCATGCTCGCCGTGTGCATTTCGAGCAGATCGTAGCCGCCTTGTACGGCTGTTTTTGCGACGAGAGGGCGCGCGTCTTGTCCGACAGAGAATTCGAATTCGATCGAATCGTCCTCTTTCTTTTCGACTCTTTTCACGCCTTTGATCTTTTTGATTTTCTCGACGAGATCATCCGAGTCTCCGCGCACGCGTAAGACGACTTGCTGCGCGCCGACGAGTTTCGATTGCAGATTCTCCGGCGTGTCCTCGGCGACAATTTTGCCTTTGTTGATGATCAGCACGCGATCGCAAATTTGCTGCGCCTCCGAAAGGATGTGCGTGGAGAATAATACTGTGCGGTCTTTGCCGATCTCGCGAATCACTTCGCGGATCTCTGCCACTTGGTTTGGGTCGAGTCCGATAGTCGGTTCGTCGAGGATGAGAACTTCAGGGCGGTGTAGCAGCGCCTGCGCCAGCCCGATGCGTTGACGCATACCTTTTGAGAATGTGCCGATATAACTGTGCGCGCGAGCGTCGAGGTTGACCGTGTCGAGCGTTTCGAGCGCGCGCTCTTCTACGTTCGGCAGGCGGCGCAATTGCCCCATGAATTTGAGATATTCAAAGGCGGTCATCTCGTTATAGAGCGGAACCGTTTCAGGAAGATAGCCCACGCGTTTGCGGACTTCGAGCGATTCTTCCACGACGTTATGCCCCGCTACGATGATCGTTCCGTCGGTAGGCGGCATATATCCGGTCAAGATGCGCATAGTGGTCGTTTTGCCTGCGCCATTCGGACCGAGGAAGCC
>BQMV01000035.1 GCA_022181005.1 Anaerolineaceae bacterium
TCGTTTTGTAACTGTAAATTGTAAGGCGGGTCTGCAAAAATCAGGTCAATAGATTTTTCAGGTAATGAATTTAGATTTTCGATACAATCGCCTTTAAGTATTTGATTTAGGGGCAGTTTCATATTTTTATATCTCCAGCCCCGATTATAAGGCTAAATTATTTACCGAACTTCTAAAATTTATTGCACGGGATTGCCTAACTACGTCTTAATCGTACTTTTCGCCGTATAAGACGCCGTAGGGGCGCTTATCTCGCAAGGGAGGCTAACGCACAGCAAATTATTTGCATAACATGCTATGCGCAGATTATAACCCTCAATATTTGAAGCGCTTTCACTTTACCCACACCCATTCGCCACATGCTCTTCAAAAGTCTCGGAAAAGAAGTGGAAACCCGAACCGTCGCATTTGGCGCGAAAGAAGTAGTACGGCGTCTCAGCGGGGAACGCGACCGCTTGCAACGAATTCAAACCCGGATTGGCAATCGGCGCAGGAGGCAAACCCGCATAAATGTATGTGTTGAACGGCGAGTCAAATTGCAAGTCGTTCAAACTCAACGGATTCTTCCACCATGTTCCATTTGTGAAATCGAATCCCAGCGCATACTGCACGGTTGGGTCGGCGTCTAATTTCATTCCGATCTTCAAGCGGTTGAGATAGACCGAAGCGATCAGCGGCTTCTCTTCATCCTTCACGGCTTCACGTTCCACAATGGACGCGAGAATCACGGCTTGATAGACCGTCAGTCCCTGCGTTCTGAAACCGCCGACTAGATCCAGCGAAAGGTGCAAAGCGAAGTTTCGTACAAACGCCTCTACGATCTTTCCGGCGGAGGTTGTGCGGGAAAGGATATACGAATCAGGGAAGAGGAACCCCTCGAGCGATGAAGCGCCGGACAGAAAATCATATCCATTCACGGGGGAGCGCGCGGCGGCGAGAAATTCCTCAGGCGTAACGGGCAACCCCGCAGTCGGAAGAGAGACAGCGACCTCCTCCATCCGCCAGCCCGCAAGGATCACAAACGTGGTTTCCGCAGAGTTTGCGCTCTGAATCTTGCGCGCAATATCAACCGCCGACATCTCCGCGCTGAGTTTGTGCTCGCCCGCTTGAATAGACGTATCCAACCCCGCATAGATCAAATAGGCGCGGAACGACTCGGCGTCGCGGATCAAGCCCGCGTCGAACAGACTCGCCGCAATCGAGTTGACCGACTGTCCCGTCTCGATTCTGAAGTTCTGTTCGCCTGCTTCCAGATGAAGGGGACGCGTGAGCAAGCCGTCGTACCATAACAACCGCGCGGAATATTGCACGCGTTGTGAAAGCGTAAGCCGCGGCGCAGGCGGACCGTAAATCCGCGCAGCTTCGGAGGGGATGGCAACGAAGGCGGCGAAGAAACAGAGAATTAGGAGCAGGAAGAGAATTGAGAAGAGGAGTTTGCGCATGTTGTTCTTGTAGCGACAGATCATCCCGTTTTGGATGAGAGAACCTCGCCCCTACCGAATTGATTCAATGTACGATCTCAAGATCGCAACCGCCGCAAGCGCATCGTGATGACCGGCGCGTTTCTTACGCGAGGCTCCCAACTCGATCACGGTCGCGCGCGCGTCTTGCGTGCTGAACGATTCATCGAACAATTCGACAGGGATTTGAGTTTGCTCGCGCAACGCTTCGGCAAATTTCGCGGCGCGTCTGCCAGCCAGATTTGGGTTGCCGTCTTCGTCAAATGATTGACCGACGACGATCAAGCCGACTCCATTTTCAGCGGCGAGATTCGCCGTTTGCGCCGCATCAAGCAAACGCGACGCGTGCGCGATGACTTTCAACGGGCTGGCAATCGTTGCGGTCGGGTCGCTCAGCGCAAGACCGATCCGTTTTTCGCCATGATCAACCGCTAAGATACGCATAACAATTTTTCCGCTTTCCATCTTCTTCTTTCTTGGTTCATTCGCTCACCACCTCGATTTGGAACGGCGGCAACGGGACCCACTGCCACCATGCTGGCGACATCGAGATTTCAGGTTCGTTCTTCCATGTGAACGCCTTCTCTAAGCGCGAACGCGCCGCATCAACGCTCAAACCGCGAATTAAATACACAATTTGCGCCGGGTTGACCGTTTGAACGATCTGCCGTTCGGCGCGGATACGCCAACGCGCCGAGCCGTCCTCGCCAATCGTAGGGCTTCCGACCGAATCAATCTTCAACGCAGAATCAGAGATTGGATGAAAACCTGCGGGGAGAGACGCGTTCAACGCTAATGCGGCAAGCGTCGTCAGGTCGGAAGCCGAAGCGTACCGCGCGGAATATTCCGCCTGCACAGTTAACGTCAGCGTCGAGCCAGCCGCGCCGGCGGGAGGATCGTACTCTTCTAAAAAAATCTGCGCTGCAGCGATCGTCTCGTCAAAAAGAATATCGCCCGCCTCGAGTTCTTTAAGGAATTCGTTTCGCGCGCGTTCGTCAAGCGTTCGCATCAACGCTTCCTTCACGCGCGCACGATCCGCATCGCTCGCCTGCGCGGATGATTTGTCGCGTCCGCCGCTTGTTGGCTCCGGATTCGTAACCGTTAGAGAAAGCCCAAGCGCGCCGCGAATCGCCAGTAATGAATCGGCCGGCACATTTCCAGTTGCGCCGCCTACCAGCGCCTCCACCGGGACTTCGAACGTCCTGCCCACGCCCGCGCTCACTGCGCCCGCTTCCAGCGTTACAAACTGCACAAGCGGGGCGCCCGCCGTCTCAACGATCGCGCCTTCAGGAATCGTCACGGCATTCGCCGTCAGGTTGCGGAACAATACAACGCCGCGCGCTTTCGATTGCGGCGTTGTGCCTTCGCCGGTCACGGTCACAGTTTGATCGCCATCGAGGATGACGCGCATTTCACGCATGGGAATATCGCCCGTCACATACGCCGATTTTGTAAATTCACTTGCGGCGACAGGCAGAACGGCGTTTTGCGTCTCAACGACTGGGTGCAACCGGACTTGCGCGCGCGGGATGAACAACGCAACGATCGCAAACACAGACAACGCGCCAGCCATAAACGCGCTCAATCGCACAACCAAATGTGTGCGCCACGCTCCTTCACGAACTTGAACTCGTTCGCGTTCTTCGCGCAAATTTGGCTTGGGGGGGCGCCACGCCGCTAACTTCGGCGGAGCCGCATTCCAAGTTTTCTTCTGCGCCTCCACCGTAGATTTAAATACTGTAATGCCGAGTTCTTCCGCCGCCGCACGGATGCGTCGCACGCGCGTTACAACTCCTAGCTGCGCGCCCAACGCAGAGGCGTGCCGTTGTAAGATCTTGAATTCGGCTTGCCTCAACGCGACTTTCTCAAACTTAGGGATGACGAGCAAAATGCGCGGCGTTTTCGCCCACGACATTCTGTCGCGCACGGAAATAAAATCGTCGTGCGACTCGACGGTGATAATTTGCGTCTTCATCAAGGCTGATTATAACTTGCTCGCGAGCGTCAAACCGCGAGCGTCAAACCGCGAGCGTTCGCTTTAAAAACAAGGAGACAGGCGCAAGTCGTCTGTCTCCTTGTTCGCATCTTTCGCTCAGACTTATTACACGATCATAAACCACACTACAAAATCGCCGTCCACACCGGCGACCGTAACCGTCAAATACTTGCCGTCCATCGAATAGATAAGTAAAGCGCCTTGTTCGTCTGAGGTTGTTGCTACGGGAGACCAGCCAGCCGTCGTTAGGGCATTGTTATAGAAATCCACTGCGTCTTTAACCGCCCCAGCATGCTTGAAGCTGTAATTGCTCGCGTCAAATTCCTGTCCAGCGGTTGCCTGCGGCATGATCGGGATGCCGTTCCATTCGGAGACGGGCGTCCCTTGCGGATTGAAATAATCTCCAAATTGCGCAATCTCGCTCGGCAAGGCTTCAATCGTTCCGATCGGAACAGTAGTCGCCAAAGATTGCAGCGTTTCTATCGGCATGGCGCTCGCAAACGAGCTCACATCAGACGCAAAGGCTTGCGCGGTATTCGCCGTATTCTTCACGTCGTTAATCGGATTCGTGACCAACGAGCAGGCGAGCAGAAATATTACAAGCATCACGATCAGGGAAGTTTTAAACAGTCGAGACATTAGATTTCCTTTCAGTAGATAGTATTTTATCCGCGCGTTTTTATCAATTATTTTATTTTTTCTCTGCCATACATGAGAAGGCTTTTACCGCAAAGCGCGCTAAGGTCGCCAAATTAAAAAGGTTTTCTTTGCGTTCTTTGCGGGCTTAGCGGCGCGCATGTACGGTAGAGAGTTTTTCTTCAATAACTTTAGCGACCTTGCTCAACGCTTCGCTGACTTCGCCCATCAGGCTGCCTTGCGCTAGGGTGGGGCGTCCGCCGCCTTTGCCGCCAATGCCCACGATCAGGTCGCCCGCTTTGAGTCCGCGTTCGACAATATCTTCAGTCACCGCGGCAATAACGGTCGAGCCTGTTGTAAGAAGAAGCGCGCTGCTCTGTGGATATCGTTCGCGGAATTTGCCCGCCAACATACGCAGGGCATCCACGTCAACGTTTGGAATTTCAACGGCGAGCATATTAACCTCTTTTACGATATGAACGCTGGAAAGTTGCGCATCGAAAGCGGACAGAGCCTGCTGCGTACGAAGCGCCGCAATCTCTTTCCTCATCTCGGCAATCTCACTCTGCTTGCTCACAGCCTTCTGAGGCGCTTCATCCACGCTGGATTTCAGAGTCGCAGCAATTTGCTTGAGCGCTTTAAATCGTTTCCGAATCAGCTCATACGCACCGCGCCCCGTCGCTGCTTCGATGCGTCGAACATTCGCCGCGACCGAACCTTCGCTCACGATCAGGAACGCGCCAACATCGGATGTCCGCTCGAGGTGCGTGCCGCCGCAGAGTTCGTAAGAATATTTGCTGTCATCTTCCAAAATCGAAATCGTGCGGACAGTCTCGCCGTACTTCTCGCCGAACAACGCCATTGCGCCTTCTTTCTTCGCCTCGTCCAGCGACTTGGTCTCTTTTTGCACAGGCATATCCGCCGCGACAGCCGCATTGACCATACGTTCGATCCGTTCGAGTTGCTCGGAGGTCAACGCTTCGGGATGGTTGAAGTCAAAGCGTAAGCGGTCAGGCGCGACCAACGAACCCGCTTGTGTGGCTTGATCGCTCAGCACGGTATGCAACACTTTGTGCAAGAGATGAGTGGCGGTGTGATTCCGCATGATGTCGTGACGACGGGACAAGTCCACTTCGGCGATAGCCTTATCGCCGACTTTGGGTTGACCCGAAATGACCGTGCCAACGTGAACGATCACGCCCGCCGAAGCGCGTCGCATGGAGGTGATTTCGATCTCCCACCCCCCTCCGGCTCCCCCCATATTCTCCGAAAATGGGGGGAGAGATTTGATGTATCCCGTATCATCCACCTGCCCGCCCGACTCAATGTAGAAGCCGGTCTTTGGCAGAATCACTTGGACTTGATCATCGAGTGACGCCGACTCAACAGATTGTCCATTCACAATCAGCGCGAGAACTTCACCCTCCACGCGTGGGCTGTTGTACGGATCATACTCAACGCCATTCTTGCCAAGTTTCTTCTTCGATTGTAAGTCTTTCAAAATCTCGGCAAAGAATTCCGCATCTTCGCCGCCGAGTTTGCCCATAGCCTTGCCGCCACCGGAAGCGAGCGCATGTTTTTCTTTGGCTTCGTTGAATCCTTTTTCGTCCACGTCGAGTCCCTGCTCGCGGGCGATGTCGCGGGAGATTTCGAAGGGAAGTCCGTAGGTTGCATACAAGTCAAAAGCGCGATGCCCATCGAGAATTAGAGAATTGGAGGATTTCAGGTCGGCGAACAGATTCTCAAGGTGAGCCGTGCCAGCCTCCACCGTCCGCGCGAAGCGGATCTCTTCCCGAGTCAGATTATCCAGAATGGCGGGCTGAGCCTTTTTGAGTTCGGGATAAAAATCTCCGTAGTAATTGATCACCGCCTGGGCGACTTTGGCGAGGAAGGGATCGTTCAGCCCGATCTTCGAGCCGAAGCGCGCGGCGCGGCGGATGATCATGCGCGCCACGTAGTTGCGACCCGCGTTGCCGGGCACGACCCCATCGGCGATGAGGAATGCGGCAGAACGGACATGGTCGCAGATGACGCGATATGGCGTGAAATTGGCGAGCATTTCTTTTTCGCTGTGACCGGTGAGGCTTCGCAACACGTCCAGCGAGTCAGCGAAGAGGTCGGTCTTGTAATTCGAGTCCACGCCCTGCAACACGGACACGATGCGTTCGAAGCCCATGCCGGTGTCCACATGTTTTTGCGGGAGCGGTTCGAGGCGACCGTCATCGAAGAGGTTGTATTGGATGAAAACGTTGTTCCAGAGTTCGAGGTAGCGCGTGCATTCGCCATTCACGCCGCAGACATGATCGGTGCCGCGCAGGTTATCGAACTCTTCGCCGCGATCCAAATGGATCTCGGAACAGGGACCGCACGGACCAGTCTCTGCCATTTGCCAGAAATTATCTTTGCGGCCGAAAAACAAAACGTGTTCGGGGTCGAAGCCGGGCTGCGCCTTCCATGCGTCCGCCGCTTCATCATCGCGCGGGACGTTGCCCTTGTCATCTTCGAAACAAGTGGCGTAAATTTTGTCTTTGGGCAAGCCCCACACTTCGGTGAGCAGTTGCCACGACCAGGCAATGGCTTCCTTTTTGTAGTAATCGCCAAACGACCAATTGCCGAGCATTTCAAAAAAGGTGTGATGCGTATCGTCGCGCCCCACGTCTTCGAGGTCGTTGTGCTTGCCTGCCACGCGCATGCACTTCTGCGAATCGACGGCGCGGGTGTAGGGTTTTTTGTCGGTGCCGATAAAGACGTCCTTAAACTGAACCATGCCCGAATTGGTGAAGAGAAGCGTGCTATCCCCGCCCGGGACAAGCGACATCGAAGGCACGGCGGTATGTCCATGCTCGACGAAAAAGTCTATGAAGGTCTGGCGGATTTCGTTACCGGTAAGTTTACGCGTCATTCGCTATTGCTCCAAAAAAGAATATAACGGGAGGATTATACCAATAAGCGCTTAACATACGCGCCCCCCCGCAGACTAACGGAGTCAAGGCGACCTGAAAATACGCCCAAAAAACTCCGCTTATATTCTTCCGAGGGAACTTTTGATCGAGAAATGCCGTCAAGGCGCTATACTTAAGTTAAAATTATTATTGTATTAAGGCGATTCCGCCGGATATTGAGAGAAAGGGCTCGGATTATGAAACAAGCCTTCACACATTTTATCGCTCTGGCGCTCATTGCCGTAGTCGCGCTGTTCGGTTGCAATCTCGGCTCGAAATCCACGCCGACCACAGACCCAGCGCTTTTCGTTACATCCGCGCCAGCGAACGGCGCGCTCAGTCTAAGCGTCGCGGCTATCAACAAAACGGACGCTTTCGACTCGGTGGGAGATACAATTCATTATCGCTATCTCGCAGCCAACATCGGCGCGCAATCGCTCACGGGAACTCTTTCCATTACAGACGATAAGACAAGCTTGCCCGTATGCCCGCCCATTAATACTATCGGCAATCTGGACGACCGCTTCGATCCCAACGAATCAATCGAATGCGCCTCCTCGTATGCGATTACGCAAGCCGATCTGGACACAGGCTCGGTCGTCAATCAATCCATCGCCCAGATCGGAGGCGCTCTCTCGAACGCCGTCATGACAACCACATCGTTAGGCGCCAACCAGACGTTAACCGTCCGAGTCACGCCGAACGTGGAATTCTATACCGCCGCAGGGCAGACAATTACTTATACCTATAGAATTAGAAACAGAGGGACAAACACGCTCGGACCGGCGCAATTTATCGTTATAGACTCCCTTATTCCAAACCCAATCAACTGCGAAGAAGTCAAATCTCTTGCGCCAGATGAAACATTAACATGCTCCGCCGCATATACGGTCGCTCAAAACGATATGAACGCGCAGAACATCACCAACTCGGTCACTGCGCAAGGCGGCGGCGCAACTACCGCCAAACCTACCACAAGCGTCGTGCCAAAAGGCGCGTCATCTTCCAGCGGAAATTACGCCAAAGGCTCCACAATCACGCACCAAGTCGTCAGCGGCGAATGGCTGTATCAGATCGCACGCTGCTATGGCGCGGACATTAAAGCCACGCTGAACGCAAACCCGCAGATCCCCGATCCGCATTGGATTCTGCCTGCTATGACGGTCAACGTGCCTAATATCGGCTCAAACGGAACGATCTACGGTCCGCCTTGCGTCGGATTTTACGTCGCTCAGTCCGGCGATACTTGGGAAATTATCAGCGGAAAATTCAACGCCGACGCGACAGTTCTCAAAGCAACGAACAAAACTATCGCTTCACCCACTAACGGCGTTTGCCTCAAGATTCCGCTAAATTCCGCCGGGGGCGCGATTCCCGCCCAGCCAGCCTTGTCCGCCTGTCCGTCCGCAGGAGGCACGGCGCCCACTCAGCCGCCGGTCATCAACACGATTCCTGTACAACCGCCGGTCACGCTCAACGGAAGCGTTCCGGCTTCGGGAAAAATTCAGTACAAATTCACCGCCGCGAAAGGGCAGGCGCTAAGCGTAGCGATTACAAACGCTCCCGCGAATGAACTCGCATTGGGAATTACATCACCCGCGGGCGGCGAGATGAAAGCTCTGGACACGAATCTGACGTTCACGGGAACCGTTCCAGCCGACGGCGATGTACTCATAAACATCGCCGCGATCTCGGGCGCTTCGGCAAAAACCTTCACGCTTGAGATTACGCTCAATACGCCGTCATCGTCCGTTTTTGAACGCGTAGCGGATATTAACCCCGGTCCTAATGGCTCAGACCCCGCCTACCTCGAAGTCTTCAACGGACGATTGTACTTCCGCGCCTCAGGGAACGATAACGCCGGCGCAGAATTATGGGGATATAACCCGGCGACTGAATCGGTAAGCCGCGCGGCGGATGTCTTCGCTGGACCCGACGGCGGCAACCCGAGTTATCTCGCCGCGTATGACGGCGAATTGTATTTCGGCGCAAACGGCAACGACGGCGCCGGCGTAGAACTTTGGCGCTTCAACGGTTCGACCGCTGGTCGAATGCCCGAAATTAACAGCGGACCCGACGACTCGAATCCGGCGTACCTCACGCCGTTCAAGGACAAGTTATATTTCAGCGCCAAAGGGAGCGATAACACCGGCGTTGAACTGTGGCGCACAGACGGGATAGGCGTGGAACGCGTAACGGATATCAATCCCGGCGCAGGCGATTCCAACCCATCCTACCTTGCCGTCTTCAACGATGCGCTCTACTTCAGCGCAGTCAGCAACGACGGCGCCGGGGTTGAAATTTGGAAGTACGACGGAGTCAACCCGCCGATGCGCGTCACCGATATCAACCCCAACATCGGAAATTCGAATCCATCCTATTTAGCGGTGTTTAACAGCGCGCTCTATTTCGCCGCCAACGCGAACGACGGCTTCGGGATCGAATTATGGAAGTACGACGACGTCAACCCGCCGACGCGCGTCACCGACATCAACCCCGGCGCAGGCGATGCCGCTCCAGCCTTCCTCGCGGTTTTCAATGACACGCTCTACTTCAGCGCAGTCGGCAGCGATAACGCCGGGTTCGGATTATGGCGCTACAACGGCGCCGACGCGCCCACGCGCATCGCCGAACTCAATCTGGCTGGCAACTCCAGCCCCACTTATCTACCGGTCTTCAACAGCGAACTATACATCAAAGCGAACGGCAATGACGGCGACGCAGCAGAACTAGGGAAGTTCAAAGGTACGTAACAAAATTATCCTCTTCGCGATACAATGACGGGATGCACAAGATACGAATCGCCGCGCTGTCTTGTATCATCCCGTTATTGATTCTCAACGCTTGCAGAACGTATACAAGCGCCGAATCCAACCCAACGCAATCTGCCTCGCCCGTTCCGACGGCTTCGGCTGCGCCGACAGCCGCCCCCAGCGAAACGCCTACCTCAGCGCCGCTACCA
>BQMV01000036.1 GCA_022181005.1 Anaerolineaceae bacterium
AGATTTTGATCATCATCGTTTCAGGATCAATTTCCGCGACCATAGCGTGAACGCCGAAGGCGGTTGGTCCGTATTGGGGACCGTAGTAAGCGGTCGCTTCCAATCCCGGTTCGGTGCCGGGTTCAACCGCGCCGCGCAACGGATTCGCTAGAGCCGCCAAATCGCTGAGGCTGATCGAACTCTGCGGAATATCCGCCACGCGCACCATGCCGTCTTCCAATTCAAGTTCCTCTTCGGGCGCGTTGAGGACTTTGCTGGCAAGTTTGAGAATCTTTTTGCGAACCATTGTTGCGGCGGCGTGCATGGCATTGCCCGCCACAACCGCGCCGCGACTGGCAAACGTGCCCGTCCCCCAGTTGAAGTGCGCCGAGTCGCCGGTGGTGATGCGAACGTCGGTAACTTCCACGCCCAATTGTTCGGCGACGACTTGCGCGAAGGAGGTGAAATGTCCCTGTCCTTGCGTGCCGACGCCAGTGGCGACCGCAATTTTTCCGCTGGCTTCGACGGTTACGCGCGCGCCTTCGTAGGGACCGACGCCGGTCGTCTCGATAAAAGGCAACACACCGATGCCGACGCGCCGACCTTCCGCTCGATAGCGCGGTTGCTCTTCCTTAACAAATTTTTCGTAGCCGATGGCTTTCAAGGTTTCATTTAACACGGCTTCGTAATTGCCGCTGTCAAAAATGAGCGGCGCGAAGGCTTGATCAATAATCCCGTGTTCGTAGGGGAAGGCGTCGGGTTTGATTAAGTTGCGGCGTCGAATTTCGACGCGATCAATGCCCAATTCTTTGGCGGCAATATCCATCATGCGTTCGATGACGTAAATGCCATGCGGGCGACCCGCGCCGCGCATGGGGGTTACGATGGTTTTATTGGTGAACGCTACTCTGAATTCGGAAGTGAAGTTTGGAATATCGTAGCCGCCCATGACGTGGCTTTGTGTGTTGAGCGGCGTGGTTAATCCGTAAGGATCGTACGCGCCAGTGTCGTGGATGAAATCGTCTTTGATGCCCAAAATTTTTCCGTCGCGAGTGAACGCCATTTCGACTTCATGCACTTGCCCGCGCTCTTGCGTAGTGGCGTAGAAATTTTCACGGCGGTCTTCAATCCACTTGACGGGGCGATTCAGTTTAATCGCCAACCAAGGGACGAGCATTTCTTCGGAATAGAACATCATGATTTTGGGACCGAACCCGCCGCCGATGAAAGGCGCGATGACGCGCACTTTGCTCTCGGATAAACCGAGCCGCGCCGCCAACCCGTTGCGGATGGGAATCGGCGCTTGCGTGGTGTCCCACACGGTCAGCGATTCGGACTTCGCGTCCCATTGCGCCACGATGCCGCGATTTTCCATCGCCGCCGCCGTGCCGCGCTCGATGGTGAATCGGCGTTGAATGATCACATCCGCCGACGCGCGCGCCGCTTCGTAATCGCCTTTTTTCTGAACAAGATGCGCGGCGAGGTTTGAATCAAGATCGTCGTGCACGAGCGGGCTGCCGGGTTCGAGCGCCTTTTCGATATCGGCGACGACAGGCAACGGTTCGTATTCAATTTCGATTAAGTCCAACCCGTCTTCGGCGATATAGCGCGTCTCGGCGATGACGACGGCAATGATCTCGCCCGCGTGACGGATTTTGTCTTTCACGAGCGGGACTTGCCTACGCGAATTGAAAATTACGTCCTTGACGGTGGGCGGCGGCGACACCAACGGCGGACCAGGATAGCAGTCCGCGCCCATGTCTTCCGCTGTGTAAACCGCAATCACGCCTGGGTAGGCGCGGGCTTTAGATACATCAATGCTGCGGATGCGCGCGTGCGCGTACTCGCTGCGAAACATAGCGGCATGAGCCATGTTTGGCAAGTTTACGTCGTCAACGTACTGCGCTTGTCCCGTCAGCAGACGCGGGTCTTCGTTACGCACAACGCGTTTGCCGATTAATCTCTTGTCCATTGCGCCTCCTAACTCGCCTGCTTTTTCTTCGCCGCCAAAAGGACGGCGTCCACGATGTGTTGGTAGCCCGTGCAGCGGCACAGGTTGCCCGAAATCACCTCGCGGACTTCTTCTTCGCTGGGATTGGGATTCGTTTCAAGAAAAGCGGTTACGGTAGTGAGAATGCCGGGCGTGCAAAAGCCGCATTGCAAACCGTGCGCTTCGTGAAAGGCTTGTTGCACCGGGCTGAGCGCGTCCACCGCGCCTAAGCCCTCGACGGTAGTGATTTCATGTCCTTGCGTTTGCACGGCGAACATCAGGCAGGAGCGTACCGGTTCGCCGTCCATCAACACCGAGCAAGCGCCGCACACGCCGTGCTCGCACCCAACGTGCGTGCCGGTCAGCCCGATTTCGTGGCGCAGGAAATCGCTCAACAACATGCGCGGCTCGACCGCGCGCTCGTAGCGCGTCCCGTTGACGGTAACGCTTAGTTCAATTTTTTGAGTCGTCGCTTCCATAATTATCTCCTACTGCTTTCCCTGCGCGCGTTGATGCGCCTGCTCGATGGCGCGCTGGCAAAGCGTGTTTGCCAGATGACGGCGAAAATCTGCCGTGGCGTGGATGTCGTCGCCTGGGTCAATCTCTTCGGTTGTCGCCAGTTCTGTCGCGGCGCGAATCGCTTCGGGCGTAACGGCTTGCCCTTTGAGCAGATTCGAGGCGCGTTCGGCGTACATAGGGTGATCGCCAACGCTCAGGAAAACCAGACGCGCGTTTTGGCAGATTCCGTTTTCATCCAACGTCAGGACGGCGGCGACGCCCGCCAATGCAAAATCGTGTTTGCGGCGGTTGACTTCTTGCAACGACCAGCCCGAATGCGGAGGCAGTTCAGGGACAAAACCTTCGACGAGGATTTCGTCAGGCTCTAGCGCGGTAGTGTACAAACCGAGAAAGAATTCGCTAGCGGAAACCCAACGTTCGCCGCGTTGACTGACGAGGCGGAATTTTGCGTCCAGCGTGGTGGTCAAAGTAGGCAGTTCGGCGGCGGGGTCGGCGTGCGAAAGGCTGCCGCCAAATGTGCCGCGCGTGCGCACCTGCGGGTACGCGATCTTCGGCATGGTCGAATAAATCAGCGGGGCGTGTTGCGCCATAACGGGGCTGGCTTCGGATTGATGATGGCGCGTCAACGCGCCCACGCGCACGCCGCCTTCTTCGGCGTTGATGTAGGCGAGGTCGGGGATGTTATTAATATCAACCAAGACGGCGGGTTGAGCGATGCGGAAGTTCATCATCGGCACGAGGCTTTGTCCGCCCGCCAATACTTTAGCGTCGTAGCCGTGTTCGCTCAGCAAAGACAAGGCTTCGTCGAGCGTTGTCGGTGCGTAATATTCAAATGGAGCTGGCTTCATACACGTTCTCCTTATCAGTCCGCAACGTGCGCGGCGTGTTGACTTGCGATAGCGCTTGCATCGTTCTCTGTATATATTCCGCGAAAGAGGTCGGCGCTCTATTCAGCAGAAATTGCAAAAGGCGCGGGTTGCCGCTCAACCCCTGTTGCGCGTAATATTGAAACATGGCGCTCAGCGTTTCGATTTGATACTCGCCCATCCCTGCGGCGCGCGCTTGCGCTTGCCATTCCGCGAGCGGGACGACTTGCGCCTCGACTGGACACGCAAGCGTTTCGCTTAACGCAAGCGCGACTTCGTCTTGCGTCATGCCCGCCGTGCCGACCAACTCGACGACGGCATTATACCAATCGGCTTCGGTCAACACGATGGCGGCGGCTTGCGCCACATCCTCCAAGTCCACGAGACTTAAGCGCGTTTGCGGCGGATAAGGGATGGGATACGCGCCGCGCTCGAGGATGGAACGTTCGTGCGCCGCGACGTTTTGCATATAGGCGCAAGGCTGCAAAATGGTAAAGGACAAACCGCTGGCAAGCAGCGCTTCTTCCACGCGCATTTTCAACCAGTGATGCGGCATAGCTTCGATCTGCGGGCGCAACACAGAATGATAGACAAAGTGTTGCACGTTCGCCGAGCGCGTCGCGGCGATGAGGCGCTCGCCCATCTCGACTTCATACGGGCTGACGTTGGGCGGAATGTGATAGACCGCCCGCGCGCCGTCCGTTGCGCGTTGCAGGTCGGCTTCGTTAAGCATATCGCCGACCAGCGCTTCTTGCGCGCCCAACGCTTTAAGTTGAGCGACTTGTTCGGCGCGGCGGACGAGCGCCCGCGCGGATTCCCCGCGCGCAGACAAGGCGCGCACGACCGCCTGTCCCGTTTTACCCGCCGCGCCTGTAACTAAAATCATTCTTTGAACGCTACGAAGCGACCCCAACAAGATTCAAGTTCCATGCCTTTTTGTACGAAACAGCCGATGAAGTAACGTCCGCTTTCGAGGTCGGCGAGGTCTTTGCCCAAGTTCTCGGCGTGGATGATGTGCTTCGGGAAGAGGTTGAGGTGCATATCTTGATAATACTGATCGAGCGGATACATCTCGTCCCAACTTTTGCCGAAGGCTTCCATCAACTTGCGGTTGGCTTCTTCAAAAGTTTTCGGATGCCAGTTGCGTTGAATCGTGTTCATGGGATGTTCCATCGCCACACAATCCACGCCCAACCATTTGATTTCCTTCTCTACGCACCAATCCGCGAAATCGGCGGAGGGACCAGGGTGGCGAATCATATAACGGAATTCGTCCGAGTCGGGGCTGTTCCAGCCGTATTTGTTATAGCCTGTTTTGACGATCAAAATATCGCCTTTGCGAACGTCCGCGACTTTTTCGATCATCTCTGGCGAATAGACGCTGGTATCGCTGACCATCTCGGAGATGTCGGCGATTACGCCAGGACCAAACCAGTAATCGAAAGGCATTTGCCCGATGGTGCGCCCCGTAACGTAGAAGTGGCGTTCGCCGTCCATGTGGGTGGCGAGGTGGAAACTGGCGCGGCAGTGCGCGTTGTTGCGTCCCATGCCAAAGTATTGCCCGCCGACTCGTTTGGTGTAGTTGACGCTGAGCGGAACGTAGTTCGCCCATTGCGGAGATTGCACGCTGAAGGGAACGGTCATATCGAAGACGGGCGCGGCGCGCAGCGCGTCGAAGAATTGATTGGCGTCCATGCCTTCGGGCGGCAACAACGCGGCGACGCGACTCCACGCCGATTCGACTTCCATGAACGGAACGGGGTTGACCATGATCCAAGCGCGTTGATTCTTGAGTTCGTCAATTTGCCCGCCGAGCGCTTCCGCCAACAACAGCCCCGATTTGGGCATGACAACGTGCGTCAACTCATAATATTTTTCGGGCGGAAAGAGCTCGTCCCACGTTTTGCCGTAAGTCTCTTTCAGTTTGGCTTCCGCTTTTTCAAACTCGCGCGCGTGCATGTAACGCAAGTTCGTGTTCATGGGGTGTTCCGCGCAACCGCAGTCCACGCCGACCAGTTTGAGTTTCATATCCAACGCCCACTGGAAGAACTCAGGCGAAGGTCCTGGGTGGCGCAGGTAATAGCCGAACTCTTTATTTTCCACGCCGCCTTGCGCCGCCTCGTTGTGGACATCGGGCTGGTCCCAGCCGTACTTGTGATAACCCGTATTGATGATGAGGATGTCGCCTTGCTTGACTTCGACGCGCGAAGTGATCATTTCGGGCGTGTATAAGCTGTAATCTGAAACCGCGTCGGAAATATCCACGACGACGCCTTCGCCGTATAAATCGCCGAGCGGAATATCGGCAATGGCGCGCGCGCCCGAATGGAAAGCGCGCGGTCCGACCAGATGCGTGCCAGTGTTGTTGCTCCACTCGATCAACTGTCCGTTCGCGCCTTGTCCGCCGATGAACGAACCCGTCAGCCGTTTGAAGAACTGAACTTGCAAAGGCATTTCGCCGGGGAAAGGCGGCGTAAAAATGCTTAAGGCTTGATTGAGATCAAACCATTTTGCGCGAGTCAAAATATCAACCACTGATTGAGCCATAAAATTTTCTCCTTTCAATATGATGATGCGCGATAGCGCGATTAGGCGAAGCCGTATTTCTCGGCGTACGCCATAAAGGCTTCTTGGAACATCTCAAAAGGCGGACGCACTAAGCCCGCGCCGATTTGCCCAACGCCCGCGTCTTTATGAGCAATGCCCGTGTTGACGCGCGGCGTGATGCCCGTCTCGACCACTTTGCGAATGTCAATGCCGGTGGGCGTGCCGCGAAAATCCAACGGCGGGACGGTGAAATACTTATGTTCGCCGTGCGTGATCTCGTACATCTCCAACGTGGCGTTGATGGCGTCCTTCGGTTTGCCGCTGACAAAGGTTACGATCGCGGGCGCAGTCGCCATCGCAAATCCGCCGATGCCTGCCGTCTCGGTGATGGTGCTGTCGCCGATGTCGCCGCTGGCGTCCGCTTCGCTAAAGCCGGGGAAGTACAACCCTTGCGGAGTCGCCACTGGCGCAGTGAACCAGCGATCGCCCAACCCGCTGACGCGCATACCGAAGTCCGTGCCGTTGCGCGCCATGACCGAAACGATTGTGCTGCCTTCGATGTCGTGCGCAGTTTCCGCCATCGCCTTACAAGCCGCCATTACAGGATTCAAAACGCTCAGGGCGTTGTCGCCCAACGATTTGATAATTTGCGCGGCAAGCTCCGAATTAGGCGCGGCTTGCGCGACATAAGGCGCAAGTTTCGCAGTATACATAAACGAGCCGGCTTTATTGCGATTGTGCCCTTCGTCGCCCATGTGCAGGGCTTCCGCAATTAATGCGCGCATATCCAACCCGCCGCTCAACTCGATGGCTTTCGCCAACACAGGCGCCATCGTATCGTTAAGCCAATGCAAGCGTTCTTGCACGTCCTCGCTGTACGCGCCATAGCGCAACACTTTGCCATAGCCTTCGTTGACGTTGGAGAACGTCCTGTTTCCGTGAGTTTTATTCTCGACGATATAGACCCACATGGACGGGCTGGTAACGCCCGCCATCGGTCCCACCGCGTGATGATGATGACACGGCTCTAACTTGATTTTGCCCGATTCGACCAACGCTTGCGCTTCTGCCATGTCTTTGGCTTTGCCTTCGTAGATTAACGCGCCCGTAATCGCGCCGCGCATCGGACCCGAAGCGCGCGCCCAAGTGATCGGCGGACCGGCGTGCATGAGCAGATCGTCGCTCATGCCGGGGATGACGTCGCGCGCGACGCCCATCCCAATCAACATCGGGCGAGATTCCATCATGCGCTCAATCGCTGTGTCGTTTGCTTTTTCGATATCCATAAAAATGCTCCTTTACTTTTTGCTTTTCATACGCGCCAAAATATCCATCATCTTTTCGTTGCCGCCCGCGGCGGGTTTCCAATCTACATGGACGACTTCCGCGCCTTGCGCCGTCAGCGCTTCGAAGAAGGATTCCAAACCGACGTTGATGGCGGCTAAGGGTTGATTCAACGTCTGCAACGCAACGGGCGGATTCGTCGCCGCCGTTGGGTTGACTCCGCGCCGAGTCAACGCCTGCGTCAGTCGTCC
Source organism: Anaerolineaceae bacterium (assembly GCA_022181005.1). Taxonomy (GTDB): domain Bacteria; phylum Chloroflexota; class Anaerolineae; order Anaerolineales; family Villigracilaceae; genus Defluviilinea. The sequence continues at coordinate 7,437 of BQMV01000036.1, forward strand.
CACGCGACGCGCGGCAACATCGTTGCTGACTTCCACAATCGCGCCCGCTTCTTTTAACAGACGAATTTGCTCGTCCATATTTTGCGGGTCTTCGTCCGTCCCCGCCACAAGCGCGACGACTTCGAGATAGCGTCCCGCTTCTTGCGCGGCGGCGCGGGCTTTGGCGATGGCAGGCGCCAACTCCGAGGCGGGATTCGGATGCGAGCCGTAGCCCAAAACTACATCCAGCAAAATGACCGCCGTTTCAGGGTCGCGCGCTTCTTTCTCTAAACGGCGGATGCGTAAATCGTTATCCATCATAGGGTGCAAACGCCCGACGGTGAAAACATCCTCGCCGAGATCAACGATTGAATTCTCTTGGCTGACGAGCGGGTCTGGCAGACTCAACGCTTTATCGAGCGGCGCGTTGGAATATACGGCGGGCAGGTAATCGCGCAAAATCAATTGCGCTTCATACGCCAGCGTGCCGCCTGAGAACAATCCGCGCAGATAACGCTGTCCTTCTGCGAAGCGCGCTAGGTTCAATTCTTGCGTTTCCGCTTGGGGATTTTGCTCGGCTTGAATCGCCAGTTGCGCGGTCTCGTCAAAAGTAGCAGCAAAGGTTACGTTGTCCACTTGGCGCATGGACGCAGCGTAGCCGATGAAGTTGACGATAACGGGTTTGCTCGCCTTGCGCGCCGCGCCGATGATGTCCGCCGCCACTTTGGGAGAGGGCGGCTTAGAGAGCAACACGATGACTTTAGTGTTCTCGTCGCGGTTGAGCGCGTCCAGCGCTTGGCGCAAGGTGGCGGCGTTGACCGCTTCCGAAAGATCGCGTCCGCCCGTGCCGATGGCGTGCGTGATTCCGCCGCCCATTTGGTGAATGCGCAGGGTAACTTGTTGCAGCCCCGTACCCGAAGCCGCTACCATGCCGATCGCGCCGCGTCGCACTTTGTTGGCGAAGCCCAGCCCCACGCCGTTGACAATGGCAGTGCCGCAGTCGGGTCCCATCACCAGCAAGCCTTTTTCGGCGGCTTCCTTCTTTAAGGAAAGCTCGTCTTCCAGCGAGACGTTGTCGCTGTACAAAAAGACGTTTTTGTTCAAGCCTAGCGCTTCTCGCGCCACGCCTGCCGCATAGCGCCCCGGCACAGAGACTAGAACCCACTGCGCGGCGGGGTTCATCTTCGCGGCGGTATCGAGCGTTTTAGCGCGATAGTCTTGTTCAATCCCGCCGCCGCGCCGCGCCGCAATCAACTCGTCCACTCTGCTAATCGCGGATGTCGTTTGGGCTTCGTCCGCGCCTTTGACGACGATAATCAAATCGTCCGCGCCCGCCGATTTAATTTCATCCACCAACAAAGCGCTTTGCTCCAAAACTTCTTTATTGGCGTCGGTGCCCATCACCACGCCCGAGTCCAGCACGCCGGGCAGTTCGAGCAACGAACGCTGTAAATGCATCAACACGACCGAGTCGTAGTATGCGCCAGATCGAATTTCTGTTTTTATAAACTCCATGTTCCCTCTTATCAATTATTTTATAGCGAATCGCCAATGACAAAAGCTTACACCGCGTTCTTTTGACGCAAGGCGGCAATTTCTTCATCCGAATACTGCAATTGCGCGAGGACTTCATCCGTGTGCTGACCGAGCGTCGGCGGCGGCGCGTGCACTTCGGCGGGCGTGGCGGAAAGTTTATACGGGAAGCCCGTCATGCGGATCGCGCCAGCGGTAGGATGTTGGGTCTCTAAAATCATGTTGCGCGCTTCGGTTTGCGGATCGGCAAAAACTTGCGGCAAGTTGTTGATGGGCGCGCACGGCAAGCCGGCTTGCATGAGCGCGTCCAACCATTCGCGGGCGTTGCGTTGCGAGAAAGTGCGGCTCAACTCCGCCAGTAACTCGACCCGACACGCGACGCCCTTCGAGTTGCCCTCCAAGCGCGCGTCAGTCAATAGATCGGTGCGATTCATAATATTACACAAGGTCGTCCATTGACGGTCGTTCGACGCGCCGAACATAATCAAACCGTCGTCGACGGGGAAGAGTTCGGACGGGGAGATGGTGG
>BQMV01000037.1 GCA_022181005.1 Anaerolineaceae bacterium
GACGGTCTTCACCTTATCCTTCGCATGTTCCTCCGCGATGATGTTATCGTGCGTGCCGAGGTAGTGGCGCAGGAAGAACTCGTGTCCTTTCGCGCTGGCTTGAATGGCGTTGCCGCGCCAGATGATCCACACGCGGGGCCAGTTCTCCTTCGCGTCGGGATCATCCACTGAAAGTTCGAGCTTGCCATCTTGAATTTGTTTCGCCGCCCATTTGGAAACCTCATCCGCAGATTTCGCGCCTGCGGCTTCGGCTCTCTTCATCACATCGAAGTTATTTTCTTTGAACTGCGGAAAGTACGGCATCCAGCCCATGCGTACCGCCATCGCTTCCAAGTCCATCGCGTGACCCTTCGCCCATTTCGTTTCAGGCGGGACGTGGGCGTACTCGGTGAAGTCGCCTTCGTAACGCCACTGGTCGCTGTTGACGTAATGCCACGTGGGAGATTGCTGTTGGCGCGGCGGCTTCTGCCAGTCGAGCGCGAACGCGAGACTCGTCCACGGCGCGACCAGCGTCAGTTTTTCCTGTCCCACGTAATGGTTCATCCCGCCGCCGTTGACTCCGCAACAACCGCACAGGATCAGCGCGTAGATCGGCGCGCGATAGACAAGATTGTTGTTGTACCAGTGGTTGATGCTCGCGCCGATGATGATCATGGACTTGCCGTTGGTTGCTTCGGCGTTCGCGGCAAACTCGCGCGCGAGACGAATGACCGTATCGCGCCCGATACCCGTGTGCGATTCCTGCCAGGCGGGCGTGTACGCGCCAACTTCATCATAACTCTGCGGATAATCGCCAGGCAGCCCGCGCCCCACGCCAAATTGAGAGATGACCAGGTCGAACACGGTCGTGACCAATTTCTTCCCGTCGCTGGTCTCAATGTATTTTGCAGGCACGCCGCGTAACGCGGTCTTCTGTTCCGTAAATTCATAGAACTGGACATTGACCGTCTCGTCCTGCGAACCCAGGAACGAAAGCGTCGGCTCGATGGGCGCGTCGTCCAGCCCGTCTTCCATCTTGATATTCCACTTGCCCTTTTCCTTGCTCCAGCGGTCGCCCACCGCGCCCTTGGGCATGCGCGGCGCGTTCGCCTTCGCATCGTGCACAAGGAACTTCCATTCGCCGTTCTCAACGTCCTTGTATCGCTTCACCGTGTTGGCGCGGATGTAACGTCCCGCCTTGTAACTATCGCCGTCTTTTTCCAACTCGATCAGGAACGGCATATCGGTATTTTCTTTGAGATAGTTGACGAAGTACGGCACTTGCTTATCTACATAGAACTCTTTCAAGATGACATGGTTGACCGCCATCCAGATGGCCGTATCGTTCCCCGCCTTGACGGGAATCCACCAATCGGAATATTTCGCCACTTGTGAAAAGTCCGGCGCGATGACCACGAACTTCGCGCCCTCATGCCGCGCCTCTGAAATGAAATGCACATCGGGTGTGCGCGTCATGTTCAGGTTCGATCCCATCGAGACGATGTATTTGCTGTTGTACCAATCCGCCGATTCGCACACATCGGTCTGGTCGCCCCAAATTTCAGGGAAGGCGTTCGGCAGGTCGGCGTACCAATCGTAGAAACTCATGTTCACGCCGCCGAACAGTTGCAAGAAGCGCGAACCTCCGCCGTATGAAAGATACGACATCGCGGGGATGGGCGAGAAGCCAAAGACGCGGTCGGGACCGTATTTCTTGGCAGTATACAGATTCGCCGCGGCGACGATCTCCAGCACTTCATCCCAATTCGTGCGGCGGAATCCGCCTTTGCCGCGCGCCTTCTGGATGCGCTTGCGCTTCTCGTCATCTTCCATGATGGACTTCCACGCTTCGACCGGGCTTTTCCCGCTCGCGCGCGCCTCGCGCCAAAAATCCAGCAACACGCCGCGCGCGTATGGGTACTTGACGCGGATCGGGCTGTACACGTACCACGACGCGGAGATCCCGCGCTGACAGCCGCGCGGCTCGTAGGGCGGCAATCCATCCTGCAACAGCGGATAATCCACCTGCTGCATTTCCCACGTGATGATGCCGTCCTTCACATAGACCTGCCACGAACAACCGCCCGTGCAGTTCACCCCATGCGTACTGCGGACGATGTTATCGTGCTGCCAGCGGTTGCGATAGAACTCCTCCCACTGGCGGGCTTGCGGGTTGACCAAATCTTGAATCCAACTCATGGCGTATGCCTCCGTAAATCCGTACCGCAAAATTCATTTTGCAACCGTACCGCAAAGTTCACTTTGCGCTTGTGCGTTGCAGAAGACTATCGAAAGGCAAGATAGATCTTGCCGTACTCATCACGCAAGAAGAGTCTCGCGCTACTTCTTCGCTTGTATCGCGCGCGACCGCTCGATCATCGGTTTTCGCACGCCCATCAAGCGCTTTCTCCAGTACAAATGCTCCAAGGCGATCAACACCGCCGCGCCCGCAATGGCAAGCAGAGCGATCTGTAACAACGCGCTGGGTTCGCGCTGGGTCACAGATGCCTTGCTTAAGAACGCGTATAAATCGGCTTGCTCTTGAGGCGTCAGCGGCGTGTTCGCCCAGATCGAACCCATCGTTTGCGTGGATGGCGCGCTCATAAACGACGCAAATGCCGCGCTCGACTTGACGAAGCCGCTGGTTGTCAAATCGGGACCCAAATTACCGCCGCCAAGCGAGCCGAGACCCGCTATGCTGTGACATGAAATGCAGTGCGGTCCCCCATTCTCAAGGCGTTTATCTCCAACAAAATACGCTTTACCGCTGGTCGCATCCCCGACCGGGAGTTCCGCCCCCGCGCCGCCCGTTGTCGCGCCGCCGCCCAAATACGCGAGAAGCGAATCGACTTGATCGGGCGTCAGCCCCAAATTCGGCATGGGAATGCTGTTGTATTTCTTGAACAATTCTGTGGCAATCGGGTCGCCCGAAGCCAGCGCTTGATCGGGCGCGAGTATCCATTGTTTGAGCCAGGCTTGATCTTGACGTTCCGTCACACCCTGCAAATCGGGACCCACCAAATCTCCGCCGCCGATGGTGTGGCAGGCGTTGCATCCTTTTTCCTTAAACAGCGCCTCCCCGTCCGGTGTTTGCGCCGGCGGTTTTGCGAACACGACACGAGCGGCGGTCGCAAGAAACGCGAGCAAGAATGCCAGCGTCAAACCAAGAAAAACGTTTTTCGAATTTCGTCTACCGTTTACTTTCATTATCTTGAATGCTCCTCTCGTCTGAGGTCTCCAACAAATCAGCTCTGCGCGCGGGCAAAGTATGAGCAGAATACATGCAGGCGATATTCTCCATCAGCCTTGCATAAATAATGGGGAGCGTCGGTAGTATGCGCCGTTGCGATGCGGTTTATTTCATGAGAAACACGAACAAATTATCTTAAGAATACCGAAAAACTCGGAATAATTAAATCCTTCCTCCCTCATTCATCGAGAATGAAAAAAGAGTGACCTCACAATCACTCTTTTTAAGCCAAGCCCTCCCCTATATCTTAATTCTCTCTCACACGCCTTCTTCAGCAAACAACGCCGACCAACAGTCTTCACCCCCAGCCAACAGACTCAACCCCGCTTTCGCCGGCTTTCCGCATGGGTTCGCTCCCAGCGCCTCAGCGACGCTTTGCGCCGCAGGCGAGAAGTAAGCGATCCACTCGCAATGCAGGCGTCCTGCCTCCTCGCGCATAAAGACCGCCATCTCGACAGGTTGATTTGCGGCATTGAACAACGGCTGGAATATTTCCTCAATCTCAATCCGGGCGATTGGCGCCCACATCCCATCGCCAAGCGATTTCGAATGCCAACGATTCATACCAACCTCTTGCTCTTCGCCACCTTCGCCGCCTCGCGCCGCGTGGACACATGCAATTTAGATAAAATATTCCGCATGTGCGTCTTGACCGTATTCAGGCTGATGTTCAATTCTGCAGCGATTTCCTTATCGGTTGCGCCTTGCGCCGCCTTCGATAAAACCTGTTGCTCGCGTTCCGTCAAGTCGTTGTCAGTTTCATCGTTCACAGCGTCATACTTGCTCAAACGACGAAATTCAGCCAATACGCGTCCCGCCAAACTGGGTGAAATCGCCGCTTCGCCTTGCAATGCGCCGCGCAGCATCTCCAACAGCGTTTGCGAACGAATCTCCTTTAGCAGATAACCTTGCGCCCCGTTCTTCAACGCTTCGAAAAGGAAATCATCGTCGCCGCGCACGGTCAGCATCACAATAATCGTTTCAGGCAGGGTTTGTTTAATCTGCCGCGTCGCTTCGACGCCATCCATGCCGGGCATTTGCACGTCCATCAGAATCAGATCGGGCTTGAGTTCCCGCGCCTTAACGAGGGCTTCAAAGCCGTCACCCGCTTCGCCGACCGTTTCCATATCCGTTTGCGAAGCGATAATTCCCGCCAACCCTTCGCGGAACAAAACATGATCATCCGCCAGCAAGACGCGCGCTTTCTCCATATTACCCGTCATCTTCTGCGCGCCACGTCAATACAACGCGCGTTCCACGCCCGGGCGCCGATACGATTTCCACGTTTCCACCGATATGCTTCGCGCGCGCTTGCATGATCTGTAAACCAAAATGTCCGCTCGGCGCAGATTGAGTCGCTTCAAAACCTCTTCCGTCGTCTTCGATAGCCACGAAATAGCCGCTGTAGCCGCGCCCCGCCTGCATAACAATACGCGTCGCGTTGGCGTGACGCGCCGCATTGACCAACGCTTCGCGCGCAATGTGGTGAACCTGTTCCGCAATTTGCGGCGCAGGATCGAGCGCAGAATCTTCGTCGAAGCGCCAGATCGCTTCAAGGCCGTATTGTAAAGCGACCTCATCCAGCGTTTCGCGCAGGCGAGCCCACAAAGCGTCATGTTGCGCGGGTGTTTCATCCAACAGACGGTTGATGGCGCGACGCACGTCGCCCGTTGCCTTACTGATGGTTTCGCGCGTTTTTTGCAGTCGTTCCGCCGCCGCGCCCTCGCGCCCATCCGCTAAAAATTCGACCACTTGATCGGTCATCAACCCTAAATAGCTAAGCGTTTGCCCCAAGCCGTCGTGCATTTCCGCCGCCACACGCTGACGTTCGCTCAACGTGGCGGCGCGCTCGGCTTGCGCGAAGAGGCGGGCGTTTTCAAGCGCGATCGCGGCGACGCTCGCCAGTTTGAGAAGCATATCCGCCGATTCGGCGGCAAATTGATTTTGCGCGGGACTGCCTACGCACAACGCGCCAATAACACGTTCGCCTACACGCAGCGGAGCGGCGAGATGACTGACGCGATATTCATCGGACAACATGCGGCAACCGCCCTGACATGCGCCAACTTTGCAGATCATCGCGTTCTCGTCTGCCAACACAGCATGCGCAAACGGGTTATCGGTCCGCACCACATTGCCCACTACCGCATTCTTCGGTCCGCTCAGGGTTTGCAGTTTAAGCCAGTTTTGATTTTCATCTACCAGACACAACGAAGCCACTTCGCCGCCCAACAGCGCGCGCGCCTTTTCGGTGACCGAATTCAGCACTTGTTGAATATCGAGCCGCGAAGAAATTTCACGGCTAATCTCGTTGAGCGTTTCGAGTTCGCGCGTGCGTTCCGCGACGCGCAATTCCAGCGTATCGTTCCATTCGACAAGTTCTTCGCGCGCCTCAGACAGACGAGAACGCATCCCATCCAACGCTTGCGATAACGCTCGTATCTCTCGCGGACCCGCGACTCGCACCGGCGCATCGAGTTGATCTGCGCCGAGACGCTCCGCCTCCAACTCCAACGCGCGCAACGGCGCGAACAAAGAACGGCGCGCCACCCATGCGCTGATCGCCAGCAAGATTAACGCGCAAAGCAGAAAAGCGATCTGACTCAATCGTAAACGATTCGCCCGGGCGCTGAACGCGGCTTCATAAAGTCGCACCGCCTCGTCGGTTTTTTGCGTCAGTTGTGCAGATTGTTCGTCTAAGGCGCGCCGCAGCGAATCGGAATCGGAAACAGAGAGTTCATCCAACACAGCGACGTATCGCGTCCAGCTAGATTCGACTTCGCGTAATGCGGCAAGGATTTGCGCGTCGTCCGTCGCCGGCAGATGCGCCATGCCGTCCGAAAGATAGGGCGCCGCGCCGCCATGTTCCAATGCAAATAAAGTTTGAGAAAAAATAGATTTTATTTTCTCCAGTTCGTCCTGCGCCGTCTCATCCCCTTGTTGAGCTTGCCAGGTCATCTGCTGGACCAACATCCGTTGACGTCCCGCCAGATTGATCACCAGCGCATCTTGCCGTTGAGTTTGCGCGCCCCAATACGTCGCCATAGCGGAGATCGTTACAAGAACAACGAACGCCGAGAGCAACACAATCCATTGAACGCGAAGGCGCTGAAGCATAATAAGATGTAGTTCCGACGTAAAACGTGTACAATACGCTTGGTCTTATTCGTCATTCCAAACGCGGCATAATGCCTATCCGTCATTATAACATCGCCATCTATCTATTTCGCACAAGGAGAAACACACATGCCTCGAACCGTCCCTTATGGAAGTTGGAAGTCGCCCATCACCGTTGATTTGTTAACCGCCAAATCCATCACATTCGGGCAAACCGCGCTCGATGGCGCGGACATTTACTGGCTGGAAGGTCGCCCGCTTGAAGGCGGACGCAACGCCTTGATGAAACGCGGCGCGGACGGCTCCGTCAGCGAATGTCTGTCGAGCGCGTGCAACGTACGCACACGCGCGCACGAATACGGCGGCGGCGCTTATGCAGTTTTCAACGGCGTTATTTATTTCGTTAACTTCAAGGATCAACGTGTTTATCGTCAAAAGGCGGGCGGCGCTCCCGAAGCGTTAACTCCCAATGAAGGCTATCATTACGCCGACTTTGCGCTCGACCGCGCGCGCCAACGCCTGATCTGCGTGCGTGAAGATTTCACGGGCGGAGGCGAAGCCGTCAACGCCATCGTCGCACTTCCGCTGGAGGGCGGTTCTAACGGCGAAGTCTTAGTCGCAGGCGCCGACTTTTTCTCCACGCCGCGCCTCAGCCCGGATGGAAAGCGCTTGTGCTGGCTGTCATGGAATCACCCCAATATGCCATGGGACGGCACAGAATTATGGACGGCGGATCTCGCTCTCAAAGGCGCCGTGGAGAATCACGCGCAAGTCGCCGGCGGAAAGGATGTTTCCATCTTTCAGCCGGAGTGGTCGCCCGGCAGCGCGTTGCATTTCGTGAGCGATCAATCGGGTTGGTGGAATCTCTATCGCCTGAATGGAAGCGAAGCCGAGGCGCTGTATCCGCTCGAAGCCGAATTCGGCTTGCCGCAATGGGTCTTCGGGATGCGCACATACGCCTTTCTCGACGAACGCAATCTCTTATGCGCGTACACGCAAAACGGAACGTGGACTCTGGCGCGCCTGGAGAGCGGCTCGAAAACGCTCGTTCCTTTCGACTTGCCCTTCAGCGCCTTCGCAGACATTAACTATGCAGCCGGCTTCGCCGTCTTTTCAGCGGGCTCGCCCTCGCAGCCGCCCACACTGTGGAAGTTCGATCCGCAAAGCGGCGCGTTGGAAGCGCTTAAACGCGCCTTCGAGCCGACCGTCAACCCGGCATACCTTTCGACTCCGCAAGCGGTCGAGTTCCGCACTGAAAACAAACTAAGCGCGCACGCCTTGTTCTATCCGCCCGCCAACAAGGATTACGTTGCCCCCGCCGGCGAACTGCCGCCCCTGCTCACGCTCAGTCACGGCGGACCGACCAGCGCGACCTCGTCTATATTAAGTTACAAAATCCAATATTGGACAAGTCGCGGCTTCGCAGTGTTGGACGTTAACTACGGCGGCTCGACCGGTTACGGACGCGCTTATCGTATGCGCCTGAACGGCAACTGGGGCATTGTGGATGTGGACGATTGCTGCAACGGCGCGCGCTGGCTGACGCAGCAAGGCTTAGTGGATGGAAAACGCATGGCGATCGCCGGGGGCAGCGCCGGCGGGTTTACAACGCTGGCGGCGTTGATCTTCAAAGACGTATTCAGCGCGGGCGCCAGTTATTACGGCGTCAGCGACCTGGAAGCGCTCGCCAAAGACACGCACAAATTCGAGAGCCGCTATCTTGACAATTTAGTAGCGCCTTATCCGCAGCGCCGCGACGTGTACCTTGCGCGTTCGCCGATCCGACACGTCGAGCGGCTTGCCACGCCAATCATCCTACTGCAAGGCGATTCAGACCTGGTCGTCCCGCCTAGTCAATCGGAATTGATGTTTGAAGCCGCGAAAGCGCGCGGAGTCCCAACCGCCTACTTGCTGTTCGAAGGGGAGCAACACGGCTTTCGCAAAGCTGAGAACATCAAACGCGCGGTGGAAGCCGAGTTTTATTTCTACTCCAAAATCTTCGGCTGCGTTCCCGCAGACGATATCGCGCCGGTACAGATCGAGAATTTATAAAGAAGCATTCTACAAGACAGATTAAAGGAGTCGCACATGCCAAAACCACGCGCGCGCGATTTGGGGATTCAGTTTGAGGGGAGCGCTGGCAAGTACAATGCGATCACAGACGTTGAAGGGGTGAGCGTTGGGTATTCAACGATCATCGAAGGCGAGTCGGCGCGGACGGGGGTGACGATCATTCATCCCCGTGGAAAGTCGAATCACGATCCCGTTTTTGCGGCGTGGTTTCCGTTCAACGGCAACGGCGAGATGACGGGCGCGGCGTGGGTCGAGGAGGGCGGATTCCTCGAGGGTCCGATGGGGATCACGAACACGCACTCAGTGGGAATTGTGCGCGACACGATCATCGAATGGCAGGCGAAGAACAACGCGCTGTTCCAGAAATGGTCGTGTCCCGTCGTAGCAGAGACTGCCGACGGCTGGCTCAACGATATGAACGGATTCTTCGTCAAGCCTGCTCACGTGTGGGAAGCGCTGGAGAAAACTGAATCAGGCTCAATCGTGGAAGGAAGCGTGGGCGGAGGCACGGGGATGATCTGCTACGAGTTCAAAGGCGGGAGCGGGACATCGTCCAGAAAACTTCCTGAAAAATTCGGCGGCTGGACCGTGGGCGCGTTTGTGCAATCCAATTTTGGGACGCGCTATCAACTTAAGATCACGGGAGTCCCTGTTGGGAATCATTTGAAAGAAGGCGCGGTGTGGTCGAACGGCGAAAATCCGTATCAAGAGCAAGGATCGCTGATCGTCATCCTTGCAACGGACGCGCCGCTATTGCCGCATCAACTCAAGCGGATCGCAAAACGCGCAACGCTAGGCATGGCGCGGACGGGTTCGCTCGGCGGCAACAGATCGGGCGATATTTTTCTCGCGTTCTCGACCGCCAACCCGAATACTGCGCTTGGAAAAGATAACGGCGTCGCCGAATTGCGCGCGCTCGATAACGAGCACATCACCCCGTTGTTTGCCGCGTCGGTCTTTGCGACGGAAGAGGCGATTATCAA
>BQMV01000038.1 GCA_022181005.1 Anaerolineaceae bacterium
CCGCGCGCGGCGCTGACTTTGGCTGAGTACCTCGCGTACGACCTTGGAAAGCATGTGCTTGTGGTGCTGACCGACATGACCAACTACGGCGAAGCCCTGCGCCAAATCTCGAACGTGCGCGGCGAAGTGCCGAGTCGCAAAGGCTATCCTGGGTATTTGTATTCCGATCTTGCGTCGTTGTACGAACGCACAGGACGCATCCGCACCAGCCAGGGCTCAATTACGCAGATTCCCATCCTCACCATGCCGAACGACGATATGACTCACCCGATGCCGGACCTCACGGGTTACATCACCGAGGGTCAGATCGTGCTAGGGCGCGAGTTGTATTACGCGGGCATCTATCCGCCGGTAACCGTACTGCCCAGCCTTTCGCGCTTGATGAAAGACGGGATCGGCAAAGGGCGCACACGCGACGATCATCCGCGGTGGGGCGCGCAATTGTATGCGGGGTACGCCAAAACGCAAGATATCCGCGCGTTAGCGTCCGTGATTGGCGAGGAAGAGCTTTCAGAAGTAGATCAGCAATACTTGAAGTTTGGGCGCGCTTTTGAGCGTGAATTCGTCAACCAAGCGTTCACTGAAAACCGAACGATCGAGCGCACGTTAGAGATCGGCTGGAAACTCCTTTCTATGCTGCCCAAGGGCGAGCTCACTCGCGTTACGCTGGACGAGATCTCGCAATACTATAAGGGCGACGATGCCACAAGTTAGCATTGCTCCAACTCGTACGAATCTGATTCGTCTAAAGAAAGAATTGCGCTTCGCGAAAGAAGGCTATGAAATCCTCGATCGCAAGCGCGAGGCTCTGACGGGCGAACTCGTCCGCGTGGCGAAGGAAGCGGATACGCTCCAGAAGGAAGTGTGGGCATTGTTGCGAACGGCGTACGATGCCATGGAGAAGGCGCGCCTTGTGATGGGCTCCGATCATGTGGAGTGGGCGTCGCTCGCCGTCAATAAAACTGTAGACGTGCATTTGCGGTTGCGCGGCATCATGGGCGTGGCGATCCCGCAGATCGAATCGCGCGGCGAACCGCCGAAGTTGCTCTATAGCCCCGCCGATACCGCTGCTTCGCTGGACGAAGCCAGTGAAGCGTTCCGCGAAGTGCTGAAGAGAATCCCGCAGCTTTCAATGCTTACTGCCGCGGTGTGGCGGCTTGCCAATGAATTGAAGAAGACGCAGCGTCGCGTGAATGCGCTCCAGCATATCTTTATTCCGCAATACCAACATCAAATTGACTTTATTGTCAGCTCGTTGGAGGAACGTGAACGCGAAGAGACCTTCCGCCTAAAATGGTTAAAGACCAAGATGACGAAACAGGCGCAGGCGGCGTGAACAACAACCTCGATTAGAAAACGCTGCTCTGCGCTAACGCCAGACTGCAAAAAATGGGTTCTGACGGTATACTCGTCGGAGCCCATTTTTTATTTTATGAATATAAACACTTCGCTTCGCGATATATTTGCAGAAATCCCCAAACCGTTTCAACGGCTTGATGCGCCTGACGCGCAACTTGCGGGGATTTCGATTGACAGCCGCACGGCAAAGCCCGGCGATTTGTTCGTCGCTATGCAAGGCGGAACAACGGACGGACATCGGTATATCCGGAGCGCGATTGCCCGCGGCGCGGTTGCCGTTGTCGGAGAGAAAGATGTTGCGGAGCAAGTTGGCGATCTCCCTTACATCCGGCTTGCGAATGTGCGCGCGGCGCTGACGTGGATCGCCGCCGCGTTTTACCGGCAGCCGGCGCGACATCTGACCGTGATCGGCGTGACCGGCACGGATGGCAAGACGACGACTGGCAATCTAATTTATAAAATTCTTTTGGCGGCAAGGCATAACGCTGGAATAATTTCAACGGTCAACGCTGTTATTGGGGGGAAGGCGCTCGACACCGGCTTTCACGTTACCACGCCCGACGCGCATGACGTTCAATTGTATCTGGCGCAAATGGTTGAGCGCGATGTAACGCACGTTGTCCTTGAAACCACCTCTCATGCGTGGGAGCAACATCGCGTGGATGCGTGCGAGTTCGATATCGGCGTCGTCACGAATATTACACACGAACATCTCGATCAACACGGTTCGTATGAGAATTATCGCGCCGCCAAAGCAAGATTGTTCGAATCGTTGGCGCGTACGCCCGAGAAAACGCAAAGCAGCCCGCGGTTGGCAGTCCTCAATTACGACGATTCATCTTTCGAGTTCTTATCGCGGATCTCGAAAACGAGGCAAATTAGTTATGGGTTTGGCGCTGAAGCGCAAGTTCGCGCGGCAGAGGTAAGGCATTCGGCGGCGGGAATACGATTTACGGCGCAGAATGCGGATTTCTCAATTCCGATTGTTTGCAACCTTGTCGGCGCGTATAACGTCTCTAATTGTCTCGCGGCTCTGGCTGCGTCAATCTATGGCTTGGGAGTTACGCCTGAAATTGCCGCACAAGGAATCGCTTCGCTGGAAGGAATTCCGGGTCGGATGGAACGGATTGATATGGGGCAAAACTTCTTTGCTATTGTAGATTTTGCTCATACGCCCAATGCGTTGAAGTCTGCGCTTGAAGCAGGACGAAATATGCTGGCGGAAACTACGGTAGAGCGCAAGCAAAAAGGGCGTTTAATCGCGGTTTTCGGCTCGGCAGGGTTGCGTGATAAAGCCAAACGGAAAATGATGGCGGAGATTGGCGCGGAATTGGCGGATGTGTGCATTCTCACTGCGGAAGATCCGCGCACCGAGTCGCTGGACGGAATCCTCGCGGAGATGGCGGCAGGCGCGGAATCTAAAGGCGGACGCGAAAACGAAAGTTTTTGGCGCATCCCCGACCGGGGCGAAGCGATCCGCTTTGCAGTGCAATTAGCGCGCGCGGGCGATGTTGTTATCGCCTGCGGTAAAGGACACGAGCAGTCGCTATGTTTTGGGGAGAAGGAATTTGCATGGGATGAACGTACCGCTGTTCGAGCGGCGTTAAGCGAACGACTTGGCATCGCTGGGACGGAGATGCCTTATTTACCTACACAAGATAAAAGAGAGGCAGAATGGCTGACCTTGATATAAAGCCGGTCACGTTGACTGGCAAATATGTGCGATTAGAACCATTAACGCTGGAACATACCGAAGCGTTAGCGCAGATTGGCGTTGGCTGTGATTTCTGGGATTTCATGGTATACGGGAAGATGGAAAGCGTCGAAGATATGCGTAATTGGGTAAAGAGCATATTGGCGCGCGCCGAGCGTGGAACCGACCTGCCGTTTGTCGCGATCCAGCTTGCATCGGGGCGCGTAGCCGGGGCGACGCGTTACCTGAATATCATGGCGCATGACCGCTGGCTGGAAGTGGGCGGCACATGGTATGGACTCGAATTTCAACGGACGGCGCTTAATACGGAATGCAAATATCTGTTGTTGCAGCACGCCTTTGAAACGCTCGGCGCGGTGCGCGTACAGTTGAAGACCGATTCGCGCAACATACGTTCGCAACACGCTATCGAACGTATTGGCGCGCAGAAGGAAGGCGTGTTGCGCAATCACATGATCTTGCCGAATGGCTACATCCGCGATTCAGTGTTTTATTCGATCCTCGATTCGGAGTGGCTGAACGTGAAGAAGCGGCTGGAAGAGATGATGGCAAAACATACGGACAAGTGAGGACGATTATTCGCGCTATTTTTTATCTGTATGCGCGTTCCACACAGTCCATATCCTTCCGTCGCGCGCCAGCAGCGCGTCCGCTTTGGCGGGACCCCACGAGCCGATCTCGTACGTATCGAGCGTCTGGTGCGACGCGTCCCACGCTTCAAGGATGGGATCGATCAACCCCCAGGCGGCTTCCACTTCGTCGGCGCGCGTGAAGAGCGAAGCGTCGCCGGAGATCGTATCCAGCAACAGGCGTTCGTAGGCTTCAGGCAGCGCCGTCTTGGTGAATGAATCAGCGTAATGAAATTCCATATCTACCGAACGCGTCTCTGAAATTGTATCGGGAACTTTTGCCTCAAAGCGCCAATGAACGCCTTCATCGGGCTGTAAGTAAAGAACGAGCGCATTGGGATTAGGTCCGCCGTTCGCCCCGTTGAAGAGTAAGTGTGGCGGTTCTTTGAACTGAATGACGATCTGGCTTAACTTCTCTTTCAACGCTTTGCCAGACCGCAAATAGAACGGGACGCCCTGCCAGCGCCAATTGTCCACATGTAGTTTAAGCGCGGCGAACGTGGGCGTCTTCGATTCGAGATTCACGCCGCCTTCTTGCAAATAGCCTCGATACTGCGCGCGGACTGTGTTTTTAGACGCCGACTCTATATTCATTGGACGGATCGAGGCTAAGACTTTGACCTTTTCGTTCCGTAATGCGTTCGCTTCGAACGCCGACGGCGGTTCCATCGCCACCAGCGACAGCAATTGCAACAGATGATTTTGAAACATATCGCGCATGACGCCCACGCTATCGTAAAAACGCGCGCGATGTTCTACGCCGACCTTTTCCGTGACGGTGATTTCCACATGGTCAATGTAGTTGCGATTCCACAACGGCTCGAAGATCGTATTGGCGAACCGCGCCACTAGGATATTTTGCACGGTTTCCTTGCCGAGGTAATGATCAATGCGGTAGATTTGATTCTCGCTCAGCGTCTTATGAATTTGCCGATTCAAGCTTTGCGCTGAAGCGAGGTCGGCGCCGAACGGTTTTTCGATTACCACGCGCCGCCAGCCGCTGCGTTCGTTAAGTTGCCCGGTCGCCCCCAGTAGGTCAATAATATTAGGGTACACAGAAGGCGGCGTCGCCATATAGTAAATGCGATTATCGGCGCCGTTTTCCAATTTGCTTATTTCCGCGTCGAGCGTTTCAAAATCGGCGAACTGATCATATTTGCCTTGCAGGTAAAAAATAGTTTCCGCAAAAGCCGCCCACTGTTCAGGTTGAAACTCGAAAGCAGCGAACTGCCGAATGCCCTGCTCTAAATGCGCGCGAAAGGCTTCATGGGTATAAGCGGTTCCGCCATAGCCGAGGATGCGAACTTGTTTGGGCGCGCGTCCCTTGCGGCATAAATTGAATAG
This sequence comes from Anaerolineaceae bacterium, assembly GCA_022181005.1. Classification (GTDB taxonomy): domain Bacteria; phylum Chloroflexota; class Anaerolineae; order Anaerolineales; family Villigracilaceae; genus Defluviilinea. The sequence continues at coordinate 5,047 of BQMV01000038.1, forward strand.
GGAAGGAATGAGTTTGCGCCGAGTAAGATCGCCCGACGCTCCGAAGATGATGATGGAAGTGGGAAGTCCGTTGCCCATACTTTCTCTTGTTATTCTTCTTTCTTCACCGCATGACCGCCAAACTGATTACGCAGCGCCGATAACATGCGCGCCGTGAAATTCTCTTCGTCGCGGCTGGCAAGGCGCATTTGCAATGCCAGCGTCAGCACGGGCGCGGGCACGTTGAGATCAATTGATTCGAAGACCGTCCACCTGCCTTCGCCCGAATCCGCTACCCAAGGTTTAATATCGGACAGATCGGAATCGTTATCCAACGCGCGCGCGGCGAGGTCGAGCAGCCACGAACGCACTACGCTGCCGTATTGCCAAATATGCGAAATCTGCGCAAGGTCCAGCCCAAACTCTTCCTTTGCTTTGATCACGCTAAACCCTTCCGCATAGGCTTGCATCATGCCATACTCAATGCCGTTGTGAACCATTTTGACGAAATGCCCCGCGCCATATGGACCGACGCGCCCCCAACCTTTATCTGCGGCGGGAGCCAACGTTTCGAAGATCGAACGCATTTTTTCTACAACCTCGGGCTTGCCTCCAACCATCAGACTATAGCCTTCTTGCAAGCCCCAGACCCCGCCGCTTGTGCCGCAATCTATAAATTCGATGCCCTTCTCTGTGAGCATTGCGGCGTGGCGGATAGAATCTTTGTAATTTGAATTGCCGCCGTCAATGACGATATCGCCCCGCGATAGCGTCTCGGATAGCGTGCGTATTGTATCGTTTGTTGGCTGCCCTGCGGGGATCATCGTCCATGCTATGCGCGGCGCGTTCAGTTTTCCGATCGCTTCCGCTAGCGAGTTCGCGCCTTCCGCGCCGATTCTGACCGCCTCGTTCACGTTGGCGGCGGCGCGGTCGTAACCTATTACGCGATGACCGCCGCGCAATAAACGCGTAGTCATATTCAAGCCCATCTTCCCCAATCCGATCATTACAAGTTCCATAATGTTTCCTTTCAGTGCATTGTTCTGTTTATCAGAAGGATAGAGCGGCTTTATCTTACTGAGATGTTATCCTTCGCAGAAATTCAACCTCTTGAGATTTCTTGGCAACCGACTCGCTGCCGCTTCGTCTATCAACCAAATAGACTGACCATTTTGCGGGTCAATGCGTTGCGCGGGATAAATCTCCGGGTCGTATCTATTGCTCAAAATCTTCGCCAAAATATCCGCCTTCTTCTCGCCTGTCGCCATGAAAACAACCGTCTGCGCTTGGTTGAAGACCATTTGTGTTAAAGTGACTCGATTGGCGGGACGATCTTGATAGTTCGCAGTTACGGCGATTACCGGTTCGCGCGCTTGCACAGGCGAGTGGGGGAATAGGGAGGCGGTATGACCGTCTTCGCCCACGCCGAGGTAGACGAGATCTAATGCGGGGAAATCTAAACCTGGGGGGGCGAATGTTTTCAGAAGCCTTGCATATTCTTGAGCCGCCGAACTGGGATCAAGTTCGCCTTTGATGCGGTGTGCATTTTCTTTAGGGATGGCGACTTTGGAGAGTAACGCCTCGTCTGCCTGACGATAATTGCTGCCCGGTGTGGTCGGTGAAACGCAGCGTTCATCGCCCCAGAAGAGATGAATTTGATTCCAGCGGATTTCTTTGCGGTAATCCGACGCCAGCAACTGAAAGAGACGTTCCGGTGTGCCGCCTCCGCTTAACGCGATGAGGCAGCGACCTCGTTCATGAATCGCCTGATCGGACTTTTCTTTGAACAAGGTTGCCGCATGGCGGCTTAAACTCTCGGATTCTTTGAAGATAAGAATGTCAGGCTTCATCGGCTTGCCATTCCAGATGTTGCGCGAGGACGCGCTGCGCAGCATGTTCGATATCGGCAAGCATATCAGCGTGGTCTGTTCCTTGAACGATTTCGCCAAACGTCGCTCGCGGCGCAAGATCATACAATTGTTTGCCGCGCAAAATTTGACGGGTCACTTGATAAATGAACGCCAGCCGTTGACGGTTTGCCCGCGATTTTCGAAATCGTGTGAACGGGTTCTTCATCGCTGAAGGCGCGATCACCCCGCTGACGATAGTGACGACGACCTTCAGGTCGGGTACGCGCTTGAGGAAAACTTCCAGACTGCGCGACCAGCGGTGAAATTCGCTATCCGCGTGCGGCATAAATTCGGGATCAGGCTCGATGTCGCCAAGTGGAAAAAGGATCATCCCGCCGCCGTTTTGTAAGTGACGCAAGCTCTCGCGAACGATCCACATCCTGCCGGAAGCGTCGCTTTTTCGAGGCGCGAAAAGAAATTGCTTGCGCGCATTCGGCATATGCCGAAGGAAGTCAACGTCTCCGATAATGAACTTGATGTCGTCGCGCGTGGAGTGAGCAGCGATGACGACTGCGTCAATTGAGCCGGGATGATTGGCGGCGATGATGAATGGACCGCTGGCGGGGATGTGTTCGGCGCCGCGCGCGCTATGCGATTTAGTGAAATACGGCAATAGCCAGCGCGCCCCGGCGGCGAGTCCTTCCGTTCCGATAGCGCGATCCAGCCCTAGAATAATTTGCGTGCCGTAACGAATGGCTTTCCCAAAAACAAATTCGAGGAGTCGGCGGGAATAAGGAGTTAGTTTGAGGGCGAGCGTCTTGCTTATTCCCAGAAGCAGCGTTTCGTGGAGAAGTTCAGCGTCTGATGCGGTTTGAGTCATGGCGAAGAAGGGAGAAGGCGGAAGAGGATAAAAAATATATCGCGATCGAGATAATTGAATAGCTTGGTAGAGAAAGCGTGGAAGTTTTCGCCTTGTTGCTTTGACAATTCATCTGAGTTTGTTTACAATGATGCGGCGTTTCATATCCCAACTGCATAGGAAGGGCTTTTCGATGAAAGAGTATACCACCGAGTTTCTTCGCAATGTTGCGCTGGTATCGCATGGGGGCGCGGGAAAGACTATGTTGGCAGAATCGTTTTTGCGCGCATCGGGGGCGACTACGCGGCTTGGCAATGTGGAAGACGGAACGACAATTTCAGATTATGACGAAGAAGAACAGCGCCGCAAGATCTCGATCTATTCCAGCGTCATTCCAATTGAATATCGCGATCACAAAATTAATGTAATTGACGCGCCAGGCTATGCTGATTTTGTCGGCGAGATCGTCTCTGCGCTTGGCATTGTAGACGGCGCAATCATCTTAGTAGATGCGGTATCCGGCATCGAGGTTGGCGCCGAGATTGCATGGCAATACTGCGAAGAGTTTAACTTGCCGCGCGCATTCGTCATTAATAAAATGGATCGCGATAACGCCGATTTCCAGAAGACGTACGCCGCCATCAAAGAATTCGTGGAAGCGCAAGGCAAGCGCGTATTTCAAGCGCACCTCCCAATTGGCGAGAAGCAAGATTTTAAAGGCGTTGTTGATGTTATAAATATGAAAGCTTATGTAGGCGACGATAAGACTACAAGCGAAATTTCCGCCGAGTTGAAAGAAGCCGCGGATGCAATGCGGCTTGAAGCGAGATCGGAAGAGCACACGTCTGAACTCCAGTCACGTGGCCTTATCTCGTATGCCGTCTTCTGCTTGAAAAAAAAAAAAACCAACCTATCCACGGTAGCGTTCGATACACATATGAC